>NZ_JBRREG010000109.1:0-13534 GCF_056760155.1 Stenotrophomonas sp. STEN022 | reverse complement strand
GGTTGCCCCGCTCTCTCCCGTCGGCCCGCCCCCCCCCCCCCCCCCCCCCCGCCCCGCCCCCCCCCCCCCACTACAGGGCTGCCGCGACTACAAGGGCAAGGCCGGTTAGAATCTGCCATTCATTCTGTCGTTGGTAGTTGCCGTGAACCCGATGCGCATCCTGCTGCTGTCCTCCTGCCTGTTTGTCGGCGGCATCGCCTCGGCGGCCAATGACCTGCCCGGCGGCGGCATCGATCCGGAAGCGCTGTCGCGGCATGTACGCATTCTGGCGTCGGACGAATTCGAAGGCCGTGCCCCGGCCTCGGCAGGTGAGCAGCGCACCGTGGACTATCTGGTCGACGAATTCCGCAAGGCCGGCCTGCAGCCCGGTGGCAAGGACGGCAGTTGGGTGCAGGAAGTGCCGCTGGTGCGCGCCACCGTAGATGGCGCGGTACAGGCCAGCCTGAGCTTGAATGGCAAGTCGGTGCCGCTGGTCAACGGTGAGGACATCACCCTGCAGAGCCTGAGCCCGTTCGGTGTGGTCGACCAGCAGGACACGCCGCTGGTGTTCATCGGCTACGGTATCTCCGCGCCGGAACGGCATTGGGACGATTACAAGGATCTGGACCTGAGCGGCAAGATCGCCGTCGTGCTGATCAACGATGCCGACTTCGAGACCGATGCACCGGGCGTGTTCGACGGCAAGGCGGTCACCTATTACGGCCGTTGGACCTACAAGTTCGAGGAAGCCGCACGTCGCGGTGCCGAGGGCGTGTTGATCGTGCACGAGACCGCGCCAGCCGCCTATCCGTGGGCAACCGTGAAGGCGTCCGGCACCTCGCCGCTGTTCGATATCGAACGCAGCCAGGAAGAAGCGCAGGCCGCGCATACGCCGGTACGCGGTTGGATGCAGCGGGCCCTGGCCGAACGCATCTTCAGCGCCGCTGGCCTCGATTTCGAGACCGAGAAGCGCAAGGCGATGAAGGCCGACTTCCGGCCTGTCGAATTGGGCGATGCGCGTCTCACCACCAGCTTCTGGGTCAAGCGTGAGCGCGTGGTCACCCGTAATGTGGTAGCCAAGCTGGAGGGCAGCAGCCATCCGCAGGAATCGGTGATCTTCTCCGCGCACTGGGACGCCTTCGGCATCGGTCAGCCGGACGCAAGCGGCCAGACCGTGCGCCACGGCGCCATCGACAACGCCACCGGCGTGGCCTCGGTGCTGGAGCTGGGCCGCGTGTTCGCCGCCGGCCCGCGCCCGCAGCGCTCGCTGTATTTCATCGCGTTGACGGCCGAAGAGAAGGGTCTGCTCGGTGCCAGCTACTACGCCGCGCACCCGCTGGCACCGCTGGAAACCACGGCAGCGGTATTGAACATCGAGATGTTCAGCCCGGACGGCGAAACTGCCGATATCGCGACCTGGGGCAATGGCCGGGTCTCGCTGGAGGATGATGTGGCGCGCGTTGCCCAGGCACGTGGTCGTCGCTGGTCACCGGACCCGAACCTGGAGGCTGGCTTCTTCTACCGCGCTGATCACTTTGCCTTTGCCCGCAAAGGCGTGCCGGCGATCACCGTCGGTGCAGGCCTGGACAAGCTGGATGGTGGTGTTGCCGCCGGCCGCGCGCTGCGTGATGCCTATTTCGCCAAGTGCTACCACCAGGCCTGCGACGCGTGGTCGCCGCAGTGGGATGCGCGAGGCTTGGCTGCCGACACCTTGTTGGTCTACGACATGGGTTTGGAATTGGCCAACAGCAGAAAGTGGCCGACATGGCAGAAGGGTGCGGAGTTCGAGGCTGCACGTGAAGCGAGTGATGCTGCGAGGCGCTGAGTGATATTGCGTGATGTTGAGTGACGAGAAAGCCGGCGGACTGAGTCCGCCGGTTTTTGTTTTTGCTCTTTGCTTTCTATGCTGTCATTCCAACCTGCGCGAGACGGCATCAGAGCGGAGCCAAAGCCACCCTGGCTCCGAATTATCCAGTCTTACCTCCGCGTACCATCCAACCAGTTCGGCCCCTTGTTCTCCAGGAAGAACACATAGACCACCAGCGATACCGCAATCACCGCGGTGACATAGATGGCGAACGTATCCACATGCCCGGTCTTCAATGCGCCCTGATAGAGCAGCGGTGCCGTGCCACCAAACAGTGAATTGGCCATCGCGTAACCAAAGCCCACGCCCAGCGCACGCACATGCGTGGGGAACAGCTCGGCCTTCACCACTGCGTTGATCGAGGTGTAACCGGTGAGGATGACGAAGCCGACTGACAGCACCAGGAAGGCCATCAGCGGATCATGCTGCTGCGGAAGCTGGGTGATCATGTACCAGCTGTAGAGCACGCCGCCGACGCCGAAGAACACCAGCAGGCTCTTGCGCCCGACGATGTCCGACAGCCAACCGCCGACCGGTTGCAGCAGCATCAAAAACGTCAGTACGCCCAGGTTGATCACGGTGCCGGTCATCACGTCGTTGCCGGCGAAGGCACTCTGGATCATCTTCGGGCCGTTCACCGAGTAGGTGTAGAAGGCGACGGTGCCGCCGGCGGTGATCAGGAAGCACAACAGCAACGGTCGCCATTGATGCACGAACAGCTCGTACATCGAGCCGGAAGCCTTGGCCCGGCCATCCTTCGCTGCTTCGATGGAGTCGGAGGTCAGCGATTCGTCCATGCTCCGGCGCAGCCAGAAGACCACGATGGCGGCAATGCCACCAATGCCGAAGGCGATGCGCCAGCCCCAGGCCGAAATCTCGGGCTTGTCCCACAGCAGCAACATGCCGAGCAGGGTCAGCTGCGCCAATACGTGGCCGCCAACCAGGGTGACGTAGTGGAACGAGGACAGGAAGCCGCGCCGGCCGGGGATCGCGGCTTCGGACATGTAGGTGGCACTGGTGCCGTACTCGCCACCGGTGGCGAAACCCTGTGCCAGCCGCGCGAACAACAGGATCAATGCTGCCGCGCCACCAATCTGGGTGGCGGTCGGGGTGATCGCGATCAGGAACGAGCAGGCCGCCATCACCGTCACCGATACCGTCAGTGCGCGGCGGCGACCGTAGCGGTCTGCGAAGCGGCCGAAGTACCAGGCACCAATCGGCCGCATCAGGAAGGTGGCGGCGAAGATCGCCCACACGTAGATCGTGGAGTTCTTGTCGGCGGCCGAGAAGAACTGCGACTCGAAGTACACCGCGAACACCGAGTACACATAGACGTCATACCACTCGACCAGGTTGCCGGCCGAGCCTTTCAAGGTGTTGGAGATGGAGCGACGCAGGGCGGCGCGGTCGGAGGCTGCCGGTGCGCTGGCGGTGGAGGTGTTCATGCAGAAGCGGTCCTCGCTTGATGAGCAATGGCCGGGCGATGCGCGCAGCTGTGGCGCGGCGGTCGGTCCAACCCTAGCGCAGACCATGTATGGATGATGTAGGTGGGCTGCCAAACGAATACAGCATGCCGTTTTTCAGACTGATCTCGGCGCCGCTGTGCCCTAGAATTCACCTTCCCCCGAATGGTGGCACTGCCTCATGTCCTCCCCCGATTCCACGCCGGCTGCTCCTCCCAGGGGGGGCCTTGTCGTTCTGGCCTTGTTGCTGGTCTACGTGGTGTGGGGGTCGACCTATCTCGGCATCCATCTGGCGCTGGAAAGCGGCCTGCCGCCGCTGACGGTGATCTCTGGTACCCGCTTCGTCATCGCAGGCAGTGTGCTCTATGCCCTGCTGCGCTGGCGCGGTGTTGCCGCGCCGACCCGTGCGCAATGGAAGACGCTGGCGGTGATGGGCCTTTGCCTGCTGTTCCTCGGCAACGGCATGGTGGTGCTGGCCGAGCGTGATGTGTCGTCGGGTCTGGCGGCGGTGGCGGTGGCCTCGGTGCCGTTGTGGATGGCTTTGTTCTCGGCCATCCGTGGCGAGAAAGTCACCCGCGGTGAATGGCTGGGTATTGCCGTTGGCTTCGTCGGCGTGGTCTGGCTCAACGCCGGCAGCAGCCTTACAGCAACGCCTACCGGCTTGATCCTGCTGCTGATCGCGCCGCTGGGCTGGGCGTTCGGTTCGATCTGGTCGCGCGGCCGTGACCTGCCATCGCCGTTCATGACCGCCGCCGGGCAGATGCTGTGCGGTGGCGTGATCCTGGTCTGCGCCGGCCTGCTGCGCGGTGAGCGCATCAGCACCTGGCCCAACCTTCAGGGCCTGCTGTCGGTTAGCTACCTGACCGTATTCGGCTCGATCATCGCCTTCACCGCTTACGTGTGGCTGCTGCACAACGTGCGCCCGGTGCTGGCCAGCAGCTATGCCTACGTCAATCCGGTGATCGCCGTCGCCCTTGGCGTGTGGATCGCACATGAGCGTTTCAGTGTTTCCGATCTCGGCGCGATGGCGGTGATTCTGGCCGGCGTCGTGGTCATCACTCTTGCAAGGCTGCGTCGCACATGAACAGCAACAGCGAAATCCGCAATGGCCTATGGGCCACCACCTTGGCCTTCGTCATCTGGGGCCTGTTCCCGCTGTACTGGCATCTGCTCAAGGAGGTGCCGTCATTCCTGATCATCGCCCATCGCATTGTCTGGAGTGCGGTGCTGCTGGTCGGCGGGTTGGGTATCGTGCGCGGCTGGGGCTGGTTGCGGGCGGTATGGGCAACGCCGCGGCGGTTCTGGCTGCTGGGCCTGTCTAGCCTGCTGATCGCGCTGAACTGGAGCCTGTACATCTGGGCGGTGAATGCCGGCCACGTGGTTGAGACCAGCCTGGGTTATTTCATCAATCCGCTGCTGAGCGTGCTGCTTGGGGTGATGGTGCTGGGCGAGCGGCTGGGCAAGCTGCAGTGGCTGGCGGTAGCGCTGGCGGCACTGGGCGTGGCCTGGCTGACCTGGCAGAGCGGACGCCCGCCGTGGATCGCGATTGGCCTGTCCATCACTTTTGGCCTGTATGGCCTGCTGCGCAAGCTGGTGGTTGTCGATGCGGTGAGCGGGCTGGGCGTGGAAAGCCTGTTCATGGTGGCGCCGGCGCTGGCCTATGTGGTCTGGGCCGAGAGCGGCCATGGCGGTGGTTTCATCTCCGGCTGGGGCATCGGCAACGACGTGTTGCTGGTGCTGGCCGGTGCGGTCAGCGCGATCCCGCTGATTGCCTTCGCCTTCGGCGTGCGGCGGGTGCCACTGACGGTGGTTGGCCTGCTGCAGTACATCGCGCCGACCCTGCAGTTCCTGGTCGGTGTGCTGGTGTTCCGCGAGGCTTTCAATGCCAGCCAGTTGGTTGGCTTCTGCCTGATCTGGGCCGGGCTGGTGGTGTTCGCGGTAGCCGGCGTGCGCAAGGCACGCAGTGCCCGCGTGGAGACATCGGCGGCCTAGGCAGCCCCCGTAGCCCGGGTAAGCGCAGCGCACCCGGGGCTGTTTGCGCATTGCCTTCAATGCCGGCTATCCCTGGCTCCCGGGTGCGCCGCGCTTACCCGGGCTACAGCGTCGCCGCTTTGCATCAGCGGGCAACCACATAAACAGGAACGGCGCCCAAGGGCGCCGTTCCTGTTCGCGACCAGCAGCGGCTTACTTGGCCGTGTTGCTGTCCTTGTTCTTCATCATCGCGTCGCGGTTGGCCTTGAACGGGTTGCCTTCGTACCAGTTCGGCCAGGCGTCGCCGCCGGCCAGCTGCTGGCCAACACCGTACAACAGTTCCAGGTCTTCGACGATGCCGTCGAGCTTCCAGGTGGCCGGGTCGTACTCGTCCTTCGGGCCGTGGTAACGGTCCTTGCCATAGGCTTCAGCAGCACGCTTGCCAGCCTCGACGCCGCCGTCGATCAGGTCTTCGCCGCCATCGGCATACAACGCAGGCACGCCGGCCTTGGCGAAGTTGAAGTGATCGGAGCGGAAGTAGAAGCCGCTCTGCACCGAGCTTTCCGCATGCAGGGTACGGCCCTGCTTGGCGGCCAGCGGCTTGAGCAGGTCTTCCAGCTCGGAGCTGCCAAAGCCCGTCACGGTGAGGTCACGCGCACGGCCATTGACCGACATCGCATCGATGTTGATCACACCGGCAATCTTGTCCAGCGGGAAGGTCGGGTGGTTCACGTAGTACTGCGAACCGAGCAGGCCCGATTCCTCCAGGGTCACCGCCAGGAACACCACCGAGCGCTCCGGCGGGGTCTGCTGGTGGGCCATCGCATCGGCCACTTCAAGAATGCCGGCCACGCCGGTCGCGTTGTCGACCGCACCGTTGTAGATGTTGTCGCCTTCCTCGCCTTCGTGCTTGCCCAGGTGATCCCAGTGCGCCATGTACAGCACGGCTTCGTCGGCACGCTTGCTGCCCGGAAGCACGCCAACCACGTTGCGTGACTTCTTCTGCGCGATGGTGCTCTTCAGGTCCAGCGACAGGCTGGCATCCAGCGGTGCCGGCTTGAAGCCACGCTTGCTGGCGTCCTTGTAGGCCTTGTCCAGGTCCAGCCCGGCATCGGCAAACAGCTTGCGTGCGGCCTCGGCGCTGAGCCAGCCCTGTGCCTGCAGGCGCGGCTGGCTGTCTTCTGCTGCGGGCAGGTCGTACTGCGCACCGCCCCAGGAGTTCTTCACCACATCCCAGCCATAGGAAGCGCCGGCGCTGTCGTGCACGATCAGTGCGGCAGCAGCGCCCTTGCGTGCGGCTTCCTCGAACTTGTAGGTCCAGCGCCCGTAATAGGTCATGCGCTTGCCATCGAACAACTTGGCGTCGTTGGTGTGGAAGCCCGGGTCGTTGACGAACATCACCACCGTCTTGCCCTTCCAATCCTGGCCGGTGTAGTCGTTCCAGTTTTGCTCGGGTGCGTCGACGCCATAGCCGACGAACACCAGCTCGCTGTTGTCGATCTTGATTTCCGGCTGGCCGCTGCGGGTGCCGATCACCATGTCGGTGCCGAATACCAGGTCACGGCTGGCCTGGCCCTGCTGGATCTTCAGCACGGTGGCCGGGTTGGCCGTGGTTTCGGTCATCGGCACTTCCTGGAACCAGCTGTCGCCGTTGCCTGGCTGCAGGCCGATGCGCTGCATCTGGTCGCGGATGTAGTTGACCGTCAGTTCTTCGCCGTTGCTGCCCGGGGCGCGGCCTTCGAATTCATCCGAGGCCAAGGTCTTCACCAGCTCGCCGAAGTCGGCGGCATTGATTGCCCCGGCAAAGGTGTGGGCCGGAGCCGGGGCAGGGGCGGGCGCGGAGGCCGCCGGTGGCGGTGCCTCCTGCTTGCAGGCGGCCAGTGCCGCGGTCGCGGCCAGGCACAACAACAGTTTGCGATGCATGAGAACTCCGGGTTGCAAGATCGAACCCGGATTCTAGGCAGGATTGGCCTGCAATGCGCGTTCAGCGTGGCGCGGTTTCGCTGTCGAAGCGTTGCGGCGTGGCGCCGGTCACAGGACCGATCTTCGCCGAGTCGTGCACCAGCAGCACGACCTCGCGCTCGAACACCAGCGGGCCTTCGACCACGGCGTTCGGGCCGATGACGATACGCGGCTTGCGCGGTGCAGTCAGAGAGATGCCGAACGAGGGACGATTGACCTTGATGCCGCCTCTGACAACTGAATCGATGCCAACGGTGATGTCGCCATTGACGGTTTCGATGTCGCCAGCCAACTGCACGGCGACCAGGCCGATGCTGCCGTTGACGGTTTCAATGCTGCCGCCAATGCGGCTGCCGCGATCAACGTAGATGCCGCCGTTCACCGTATCCAGGCCGTGGGTAAGCACCAGGTTGCGGCCGCCATGGATCCCACCGTTGACGGTTTCGATGCTGTGCGCCTGCACGTTGTCATCGGTGCGTACGCTGCCGTTGACGGTTTCGACGCTGTTGGCCTGCACACCGGAAGCCAACTGGATGCTGCCATTGACGGTTTCCAGATCGCCGTAGGTGTTGCCGGCCTGGGTCTGGATGCTGCCATTGACCTTGCTGATGTCGTCGGCGGCCAGCGCCAGTGGGGCACTCGCGCTCAGCAGCAGAAGTAGAAATAGACGTTTCATGAGATCTCCACTGTGGAAATGCCGATGGACTGGGTGGCATGGCATCACGCTTGGGTACAATCCGCATCTGCCTGAAGTCACTGGAACCTCTTTGCGCCAGCCCAGTCACCAGCCTCGTCCCCAACGACCTGCGGCCCTGCTGCCATGGCGTGGTGCTTGCCTGCTGATGCTGGGCGTACTGCTGGCCGGGCCATTGTCGGCGCAGAACAGCTCGCGCGACACCGAGAAGAAGCTGCAGCAGCTGCGCGGCGAGATCAGGGGCGTTGCCCAGGAGCGTCGCCAGTTGGAAGGGCAGCGCGGTGAAGCCAGCCAGCGCCTGCGCGAGGCCGACCAGAAGGTCGCCCGCAGCGGCCGCGCGGTAGCCGAGGCCGAGGCGGCGGTGCAGCGCGAGCAACAGTCATTGGTGGCCCTGCAACAGCGCCGGACCACGCTGGAAAGCGGCCTGGCCCAGCAACGCCAGCAACTGGCAACGCTGCTGCGCGGCGCCTACCAGTTGGGCAACCACGCGCCATTGAAGCTGCTGCTGTCGCAGGACAGCGTGGCCGACGCCAATCGCGAACTGGCCTACCACCGCTACCTGCAGCGCGAACGCGCCAGGGCAATCACCGGCCTGACCACCGACCTGCAGGCGCTGACCAGCACCGAGCAGCAGATCGTCGCGCGCAGCAAGGAGCTGGAGCAGGCCCGCGAACAGCAACGCCAGCAGGCCGCAGCGCTGGCCCAGGACCGCCGCCAGCGCGCCAGCGTGCTGAACGAACTGGATACCCGCTATCAGGATCGCAGCGAGCGCGAGAAGGCCTTGGGCAAGGACGCGCGCGCGCTGGAACAGGTGCTGGCCAGCCTGCGCGCCGCGGCTGCCCGCGCCGAAGCCGAGCGCCGCGCGGCCGCTCGCCGTGCCGCCGAACAGGCGCGGGCAGCAGCTGCCAATAACAGCGGCTCCACCCGCAGCCCGGCCCGGGCTGCAGCGGGCAAGGTGCCACCGCGGGTGGTCGCCAACGCGCCGGCACCGCGGGTTGGCGGCCTGGGTTGGCCGTTGTCGGGCAACCTGCTGGCACGCTATGGCGGTCGTCTGCCGGACGGCCGCAACAGCGCCGGCGTGCTGATCGGTGCACCCGCCGGCAGCACGGTAACTGCCGTGGCCGATGGCACGGTGGTGTTCTCCGACTGGATGACCGGCTACGGCATGATCCTGATCGTGGATCACGGCAACGGCTACATGAGCCTGTACGCGCATAACGACACCCTGCTGAAGGACGCCGGCGCCAGCATCAAGCGTGGCGATGCGGTGGCCAAGGTCGGCAACTCCGGTGGCCAGGGTGTGACCGCGCTGTATTTTGAACTGCGCCGCAACGGCCAGCCGGTGGATCCCTCGACCTGGTTGCAGCGGCAGTAACGCCCGCTGAGCGCTGGCGCAGGCGGCTGCGCCGGTTCAACAAGAATTTAGCCGGGCTTCGCGCATAATCGGGTCCAGCGCGGTTATTGCGCATCCGTAATCTCATGGAGTGGTTCATGCGTGTAGCCCGTCTTGCTGCTGCCCTGCTGTTGGCCCTGTCACCGGCTGTTGCATTGGCCCAGAGCGCCCCGGACAAGGTGTCCAAGGCGGACGATCCCGATGCCAAGGAATCGGTCACCTCACGCGTACCCCTGGACGAGATCCGCCGCTTCGTCGGTGTCTACAACGCCGTGCGTGCGGCCTATGTTGATCCGGTGGATGACAAGAAGCTGATGCAGTCCGCCGTGCGCGGCCTGTTGCTGGAGCTGGACCCGCACAGCACCTACTTCGACAAGGAAGATGCCGAGGCCTTCGACGAGCAGACCAATGGTGCCTACGAAGGCATCGGCGTGGAGGTACTGCAGCAGGACAACACCCTGAAGGTGGTGTCGCCGATCGACGACACCCCGGCCGCGCGTGCCGGTCTGAAGGCCGGTGACCTGATCGTGGCCATTGATGGCACTCCGATCAACGCCATCGATGCCAGCGAACCGCTGCGCGGCAAGGCTGGCAGCAGCGTGGTGCTGACCATCGCCCGCGGCGAACAGAAGCCCTTCGATGTCACCGTGATGCGCGAGACCATCCGGGTCACCAGCGTGCGCAGCAAGATGCTGGAGCCGGGTTATGGCTATATCCGCATCAGCACCTTCCAGGCCGATACCGGTGCCGATTTCCAGAAGCAGTTGAACCAGCTGCAGGCGCAGGCTGGTGGCAAGTTGAAGGGCCTGGTGCTGGACCTGCGCAGCAATCCGGGCGGTCTGCTCACTGCTGCAGTGCAGGTAGCGGATGACCTGCTGGAGAGGGGCGGCATCGTCAGTACCCGCGGCCGCATCTCGATCAGTGATGCCAGGTTCGACGCCACCCCGGGCGACCTGCTCAAGGGCGCGCCGATGGTGGTGCTGGCCGACGCAGGCTCGGCCAGTGCTTCTGAAGTGCTGGCCGGCGCCCTGCGTGACAACAGTCGTGCCCGCGTGGTCGGCAGCCGCACCTTCGGCAAGGGCTCGGTGCAGACCGTGCTGCCGCTGGACAATGGTGATTCGGTCAAGCTGACCACCGCGCGCTACTACACCCCGAGCGGTCGCTCGATCCAGGCCACCGGCATCCTGCCGGACGTGGAACTGACCCCGGATCCGGCCGATGCGGTCAACGACCTGCCGCCCAGCCTGAGCGACTACAGCGAAGCCAAGCTGCCCGGCCATCTGCGTGGCGATGATGAAGCGGTGGGCAGCAAGGCCGGTGTGGTGTTGCCGGGCGATGCCCCGATCCAGTCGGCGCTGCAGGAACTCAAGCACCCCGGCTCGGTAGCGGCAGCGCAGGCTGCAGCGGCGAAAGCCAAGCCGAAGCCGGCCAGCGCCGAAGCCAAGCCGGCGGCCCCGGCCGCGGCCGCGGCTGCAAAGCCGCAAGCCACAGAAAAGCCCGCCGCCGAAGAAAAACCCCTGTAGTGCCGAGCCATGCTCGGCAGGGGCTTCACCAGCAATACCCCCGCGTAGTGCCGAGCCATGCGCGGCAGCACCTTTACCGGTAAGGCCCCAGCCGAACATGGTTCGGCTCTACCCAAGGCACAGCCCTCCCGCGATCTGATCGATCGCGGGCTTCGCGGCTGACGTCGCTCCCACAAAAAAAAGGCTAGAAGCCCTTGCGCTTGCGCAGGCGCCGGGCAATCGCCGCACGCACATACAGCCCGTACGCCACGCCAAACAAAAAACCAGCCACATGCGCCGACCAGGCCACCATGCCGAAGCTGGGGCCGATATATGCGAACACCACCTGCAGGGCTGCCCACACGCCGATCAGCAAAAATGCCGGTGCACGCACGAATTCCAGGAACAGGCCCAGCGGCAGCACCACGCCCAGCTTGGCGCGCGGGAACAGGGTCAGGTACGTGCCCATCAAGGCCGAGACCGCGCCACTGGCGCCGATGATGGTGCGCTCCGGCGAACCGATCACATACAGCGCGGCCAGGTTGGCGATGGCGCCGCCAAACAGGAACAGCAACAGCAGGCGCCACGGCCCCAGCACCCGCTCGGCGGGCAGGCCGAAGATCAGCAGGAACACCAGGTTGCCCAGCAGATGTGACCAGTCGGCATGCAGGAACAGCGCGGTGAACAGCCTTAATACACTGCCGTCGCGCAATGCCGCCCACCAGTCGTGGCCGCTGCCCAGGCCGGTGGCCAGCGCACCCCAGTCCAGCCACAGCGAGCGTCGCGCCTCATCTGGTCGTGAGATCGACCAGAGGAAGGCGGCCAGCAAGGTCAGGCACAGCAAGGGCACAGCCCAGCGCAGGCCTGACTTATTTCTGGAAGGAATGGAGACGAACATGAGTGCGGAAGCCTAACCCGGGACTGCCCGGTGCGGGCTGGGAATATGTCTTACGTCGTTATTGTTTAGTTAACGAGCGTGGGTGATACTGCATACGGCGTCGTATGTCGGGAGGGGACTCCGGCGCACTGTCAAGTAGCTTGCTACTTGGGAGTGCAGGCGCAAAACGACCATTACCGTTTACGGAGAGAGCTTCCACTATGACCGCTTCTGCTATTGCTCGCGTAACTGCCCTTGCCGTCGGTATTGCCGGCGCCCTGGCTTTCAGCCACGCCGATGCTGCTGCCTTCCAGCTGAAGGAAAACAGCGCCAAGGGCCTCGGCCGCGCTTTTGCTGGTTCCACCAGCGCATGGGACGACGCTTCGGTTGTCGCCACCAACCCGGCCTCGATGCGCCTGCTCGACGGCCGCCAGTTCCAGGCTGACCTGAGCGCCATCAGTTTCTCGGCGGAATTCGAGAAGTCCTCCGGTCGCAACTCCGGCCCGGGTGGCCCGGGCACCGGCACCAACATCACCGGTGGCAACGGCGGCGACGCCGGCATGATCGCGCCGGTCCCGGCTGCGTATTTCCACCTGCCGTTCGGCGAGAACGACAACATGCATTTCGGCCTGTCGCTGACTGCACCGTTCGGCTTCAAGACCGATTACGACAAGAACTGGGTGGGCCGCTACAGCGGCGTGACCACCGACCTGAAGGCCATCGACCTGGGCGCTGCGTTCTCCTACGACGTCAACCCGTATGTATCGTTCGGCGCGTCGGTGTTCGTTGAGCACCTGACCATCGAACTGTCCAACGCACTGGACATGGGCGCCGTGGTCAACGGTGCCGCCCAGCAGCGCGCCGCCGCAGCTGCCGCTGCCGCTGGCCGCACCCCGGCCCAGATCGCCGCCGCCGCCGCCGCTGCTGGTCAGGCTGCAGCAGCGGGTGGCTTCTTCCCGGGCAGCGCCGATGGCTTCGTCACCATCGAAGGCGACAACAATGCTGTCGGTTACGTGCTCGGCACCACCCTGAGCCCGACTGAAGACACCAACATCGCCTTCAGCTACCGCTCCAAGGTCGAGCACAAGATCACCGGTGGCAAGGCCAACTTCACCGTTCCGCAGAATGTCTCGGTTGCCCTCGGTCAGCCGGGTAGCGGCCTGTTCGTGGACACCTCGGGCAAGGCCACTGTGACCCTGCCGGCATCGTTCTCGATGAGCGTGACCCACCGCATCAACGACCGTTGGACGGTGATGGGCGACGTGTCGCGCACCGCATGGAAGACCGCGTTCGACCAGGTGACCGTCGACTTCGCTTCGAACCAGCCGGACAGCGTCCTGGGCTTCCATTACAACGACACCACCTTTGGCTCGATCGGTACCGAGTACAAGCTGTCGGATACCATCACCCTGCGTGGCGGTGTGGCCTATGACGAGTCGCCGACCAGCATCGAGCACCGCGACGTGCGCGTGCCGGACGTGACCCGCAAGTGGCTGTCGTTCGGTCTGGGCTGGACCCCGTCGGAGAAGACCGAGTTCAACTTCGGTTACACCCATCTGTTCACCAATGAGCCGGGCATCAACGTGACCTCGGCCACTGGCAACGTGGTCAAGGGCAAGTACGACGTGGGCGGCGACATCCTCGCTGCTTCGATCAACTACAAGTTCTAAGTGAACCTGTAATTGATGCATGCAAAAAGCCCCGCGCAAGCGGGGCTTTTTGTTTGGGCTGCCTTGTTTGTGGGAGCGGGGGGAAACCACAACAGAAAAGGAGCAAAAAAAGGAAAAAAATACTGAGTTTACTTATATGAGGACATAGAGCGGGAA
>NZ_JBRREG010000108.1:0-13697 GCF_056760155.1 Stenotrophomonas sp. STEN022 | reverse complement strand
TTTGGGGGGGGGCCCCCCCCCCCCCCCCAGCCGGGGGGCCGGGTCGGCTGTGACGGGGGGGGGGGCGGCCCCCGCTCCTACAACCGAAACCTTTTTCCAACTGATTGAGCCAACCATGTCTGAAGCCAAGCGCCTGGCCGCCGAAAAAGCCATCGAGTACGTGCAGAAGGGAATGATTGTCGGTGTCGGCACCGGCTCCACCGTTGCCTACTTCATCGAAGCCCTGGCCCGCATCAAGGACCAGATCGAAGGCGCGGTCTCCAGCTCCGACCAGAGCACCGCCCTGCTCAAGGGCCACGGCATCGAGGTGCTGGACCTGAACCACACCGGCGGCCTGTCGCTGTACGTGGACGGCGCCGACGAGTGCGACGGCAACAAGAACCTGATCAAGGGCGGCGGCGCCGCACTGACCCGCGAGAAGATCATCGCCGAGGCCAGCAAGCAGTTCGTCTGCATCGTCGACCCGAGCAAGCAGGTCAAGGTGCTGGGCAAGTTCCCGCTGCCGGTGGAAGTGATCCCGATGGCGCGCAGCCTGGTCGCCCGCGAGATCCTGGCCCTGACTGGCGGCCAGCCGGTATGGCGCGACGGCGTGGTCACCGACAACGGAAATCTGATTCTGGACGTGCACAACCTGTCCATCACCGACCCGGTGAAGCTGGAACAGCAGCTCAACCAGATCCCGGGCGTGGTAACGGTCGGCCTGTTTGCGCGCCGCCCCGCCGACGTGGTCATCATCGGCGGCGAGCCGCCGCAGGTGCTGTAAGCCAAGCCAGCTCAGCTTTCGCTTTGGCTTTGGCTGCTGCTTTGGCTGCTGCTCTTCCCTTCTCCCGCAAGCGGGAGAAGGTGCCCGAAGGGCGGATGAGGGGAAGCTTTTGACTTCCACCGAACCCGCCTGAAGGCTCCCCTAGGAACCAGGTCCCAACCCATGCCCACATCCTTCCTGCGTACCCTCCTCACCCTGTCCCTGCTCGCCCTGGCCGGCTGCGCCAGCGCCGACAGCAAGCACTGGGTGGAACTGGCCGGCACCCGCTACAACGTGGAACTGGCCCAGAACGACGAGACCCGCGCCCGCGGCCTGATGTTCCGCGACCAGATGGATGCCGACCACGGCATGCTGTTCGTCCACGACCGCGAGGAACCGCAGGCGTACTGGATGAAGAACACCAGGATTCCGCTGGACATCCTCTACTTCGACAGCCAGCGCCGCCTGGTCGGCCAGCAGCGCGATGTGCCGCCGTGCTCGGCCGGCGACATGTGCCCGCCCTACCCCAGCTTCAACCCGGCGCTGTACGTGCTTGAGCTCAACGCCGGCCAGGCCGCCAAGCTCAAGCTGGAAGACGGTGCCGAGCTGACCTTCGGCCCAGGCATCACCGCCGGCAACTGACTCACAGCCAAAATTGAACAGCGGCGCCCTTGAACCGGCGCCGCTTTGCCGCCAGTCTTGGGGGCATGTCTGAAACACGCATTACCCTGCCGCAGTGGGAAGAACTGGCCGGCTTGCCCGATGAGGCACTGCCGCTGCTGTCGACTGCCCTGCTGATCGCCCGCGACGAATACCCACAGCTGGACCCGGCCGCCTATGACCGCGTGCTGCAGGCTCATGCCGATCACCTGCGGGTGGAAGTGGACGCCATCGGCGAATGGCCGCTCAAGGTTGCCGCCATCAACAACCACCTGTTCAACGAAGTGGGCTACAGCGGCGACAACGACGAGTACTACGACCCGCGCAACAGCTACCTCAACGAGGTGTTCGAGCGCCGCTTGGGCAACCCGATTTCGCTGGCCCTGGTACAGATCGAAGTCTCGCGCCGGCTAGGCCTGCCGCTGGAAGGCATTTCCTTCCCCGGTCACTTCCTGGTGCGGCTACCGGTGGAAGACGGGGTGCTGATCATGGACCCGTTCAACGGTGGGCGCCCGCTGGGTGTGGACGAACTGCGCGAGCGCGCACGCAGCAACCTGGGCGGTGAAACCCCGGACGACAACGTGCTGGCACAGATCCTGGACCCTGCCCCGCACCGCGCCATCCTGATGCGCATGCTGCGCAACCTGCACGGGGTCTATGCCGAACGCGGCGAATGGGACCGCGCCGCACGCAGTGCCGACCGCATCCTCAAGCTGGCCCCCGAGCAGGCCGATGCGGTACGCGATCGCGGCCTGGCCTATGTGCAGCTGGAGCATCTGGCCGGCGCCCGCGCCGACTTGGCGCGCTACCTGAAGATGGCACCCGAAGCCACTGACGTTGTCAGCATCCGAGAGCGCCTGGTTGAACTGGGTGGCGAAAGGCCGAGGCTGCATTGAGCCTGGCTGCCCTGCCCAACCTTGTGGGAGCGGCGTAAGCCGTGAAGCCACTACAGCATCCGAAACCGGCGAAGATCCTGATCCGACCGAACACATGTGCCGGCATCCCGGCCGCTAACCGTTTTTGGCCCTTACACCGCGTTTATAATGGGCTGCGGGTGAAACAGGGGCTGCGCGGCTTAGGCCGCTCCCACAAACAGCACAAGCCGCGCACTGCGGCTCAATCCAGCTCCACCATCTCGAAGTCATCCTTGGTCACGCCGCAATCCGGGCAGGTCCACGTGTCGGGCACGTCGTCCCAGCGCGTGCCCGGGGCGATGCCTTCTTCCGGCAGGCCGTCGGCCTCGCTGTAAATGAAACCACAGACGACACACATCCAGTTGCGCAGGTTGGAGGCCGTAGCGTCGGACATCGGGGATAATCACCGGACAAAGAAGCGGCGTTGATTGTCACATTCCCCACGCCGTACCGGTAGCCATACATGACACAGCTTGCCGACGCCCGTGGCGTCTACCTGATCACTCCCGACGAAACCGACAGCGCCCGCCTGCTTGAGCGGGTCCGCCCCTTGCTGGCTGGCACCACCTGGCTGCAATACCGCAACAAGGCGGTCGATGCCCCTACCCGCCTGGCCCAGGCCACTGCCCTGCAGGCGTTATGCGCCAAAGCCGACGTAGCGCTGATCATCAATGATGATGCCGAGCTGGCCCTGCAGGTCGGCGCCGCCGGCGTGCACCTGGGTGAAGACGATGGCGACATCGCCGCCGCCCGTGCCCTGCTCGGCTCGCAGGCCATCATCGGTGCCTCCTGCTATGACGAGTTCGAGCGTGCCCAGCGCGCGGTTGTTGCTGGCGCCAACTATGTGGCTTTCGGAGCGTTCTTCCCCAGCCGTAGCAAGATCACCCCGCGCCGCGCTCACCCGGAGCTGCTGCGACAAAGCGCCGCACTGGGCGTACCACGGGTGGCGATCGGCGGTTTGACCCCGGACAATAGTCGGCCTGTGGTGGAAGCGGGCGCGGATCTGATCGCGGTGATCAGTGGCGTGTTCAGCGAGGCTGATCCAGTGGCTGCGCTGGAGGCTTATCGGCGCTGCTTCCAGCACGGGTGACATGTTCCTTCTCCCCTCGGGAGAAGGTGCCCCGAAGGGGCGGATGAGGGTAGGTTTCGGCGTTGGCTCGCTAGAAGCGTCCCCTCCCCCAACCCCTCTCCCGCACGCGAGAGGGGCTAATGCAAAGCTCAGCTCTTCGTTGTTGTTGATACCTCAAAGGACTCACGCATGAACCACGCCCAATCCCACGCCCTGTTCACCCGCGCGCAGACCTTGCTGCCGGGTGGCGTCAATTCACCGGTGCGTGCGTTCAAGTCGGTCGGCGGCGAACCCTTCTTCGTGCAGCGCGCCGATGGCGCCTACCTGCATGACGCGGATGGCAATGCCTACATCGATTACGTCGGCTCCTGGGGCCCGATGATCGTCGGCCACAACCACCCGGCCGTGCGCGAGGCCGTGCAGCAGGCGATCGGCAATGGGCTGTCGTTCGGGGCGCCGTGTGCGGCCGAAGTGACCATGGCCGAGACCATCACCCGCCTGGTGCCGTCCTGCGAGATGGTGCGCATGGTCAACTCCGGTACCGAGGCGACGCTGTCGGCGATCCGCCTGGCGCGCGGCGCAACCGGTCGCAACAAGATCGTCAAGTTCGAAGGTTGCTACCACGGCCACGGCGACTCCTTCCTGGTCAAGGCCGGCAGCGGCATGCTGACCCTCGGCGTACCGACTTCGCCGGGCGTGCCGGCCGGGTTGAGCGAACTCACCCTGACCCTGCCCTACAACGATTTCGAAGCGGCTACCGCACTGTTCGAGCAGCAGGGCGCCGACATCGCCGGCCTGATCATCGAGCCGGTGGTCGGCAACGCCAACTGCATCCCGCCGCGCGAGGGTTACCTGCAGCACCTGCGCGCGCTGTGCACGCAGCATGGTGCGCTGCTGATCTTCGACGAAGTGATGACCGGTTTCCGTGTTGCCCTCGGCGGCGCGCAGGCGCATTACGGCATCACCCCGGACCTGAGCACCTTCGGCAAGATCATCGGCGGCGGCATGCCGGTGGGCGCCTATGGCGGCCGCCGCGAGCTGATGTCGCAGATCGCCCCGGCCGGCCCGATCTACCAGGCCGGCACGCTGAGCGGCAATCCGGTGGCGATGGCCGCTGGTCTGGCAATGCTGCAACTGGTGCAGGCGCCGGGCTTCCACGAGCGCCTGACGGCGGCAACCAACACGCTCTGCGATGGCCTGGAAGCGGCAGCGCGCGATGCTGGCGTGGCGGTGACCACCAATCGCGTCGGTGGCATGTTCGGCCTGTTCTTCAGCAACGAGAAGGTCGAGACCTATGCGCAGGCCACCGCCTGCGACATCAAGGCCTTCAACGTGTTCTTCCACGCCATGCTGGAACGCGGCGTGTTCCTGGCCCCGTCAGCCTACGAGGCGGGCTTCCTGTCCAGCGCGCATGATGATGCGGTGATCGAAGCCACACTGGTTGCAGCGCGCGAGGCGTTCAAGGTGGTTGCTGCAGGTTGATCAACCTGCAGCGACAATGATCGAAATAAAGCCCCTCTCCCGCCTGCGGGGTGAGAGGGGCAGCTTGCGAACCACAGGTTCGCTGCCCGTCGAACGCCATTGCGCCAGCGCAAGGGCCGGGGCGCGGAGCGGGGGTTGGGGTGAGGGCAGCTGTTGATCTGAAGCTTCTCGAACCCAAGATTCGAGCAGCTCATCAGCTCACCCAAACACCAGCTTGCCCTTCATCATTCCCCAATGCCCCGGGAACGAACAGAAGAAGGTGTAGTCACCACCACGCGTCAATTTGCTGGTCGCAAAGCGCACCTGCGTGGTCTGCCCGCCACCGATCACCGGCGTGAACGCGATCACCCGCGCATCATTCTTCGGCAGATAACTGTCAGCCAGCGTCGAACGCATGCCCGCGGTAGCCACCTGCTGGAAATCCGGCGTGCGCGTCAGCACCCAGTTATGCCCCATCGCCGTCGCCGGCATCCTGCCGGTGTGCTTCAAAGTGAGGTCCACCTGCGTGCAATCGGCGGCAACCCGGATCTGCGGCACGGAAAACTGCATGCGGTCATTGCTTTCGATGGTGACCGCACAGGTACGGGCCAGTGCAGGCGCGGCAGGCAACAGGCCGGCAAGGGCCAACAACAGCAGGCTGGAACGCTTCACGGTGAACTCCACGCTATGACAACTAAAGTGTCCTGATTCTAGGCAAATGTGTCTGATTCCACCTGTGACGCGATGTCGCAGGCTGCACGCAGACGCTGCGCCAGCGATACTGCAGCCCCGCCCCTGCCTTGCCATCAATGCAACGACCACACGCACTATTGCTGGATTTCGATGGCCTGCTCGCCGACTACGATCACCGTATCCATCTGCGCCAGCTTGCCGATGCTGCCGGCTGCACACCCGAGCAGGTGGACGCGGCTTTGCGCACGGATGGGCTTGAGTTCGCCCATGCCCGTGGTGAGCTGGATGGTGGGCAGTTGCTGCAGGCCTTGAATCAGCGATTGGGCAGCACGTTGGGCGCGCCGCACTGGCACGCTGCGCGACTCGCGGCCAGCAAGCCTCGCAGCGATTGCCTGGCGGTGCTGGAGCGCGTGCATGCAGATGTGCAGGTTGCGGTGCTGACCAACAATGGCCTGCTGACACAGCCGGTGATCGAGCAGTTGCTACCTGGTCGCCGTGTGCTGTGCAGCGCCACCTTGGGGGTACGCAAGCCGCACCCGGCTGCGTATCTGGCAGCCTGTGCGGCGCTTGGCTCTGCACCCGAACGCAGCCTGTTCGTCGATCATCTGTTCCGCAACGTGCAGGGTGCGCGCGAAGCCGGGTTGCCTGCCGACACGGCGTTTCATGCACAGTCGCTGCGACGCCTGCTCAAGCGCCATCATCTGCTGCGCTGACCTGGCTTCTCGCCTCGATTGAAATTCATTTGATATCCGTTGGCGACACTGGCCTCCCAAGCCACTGGAGCCACTGATGAACCTGTTCACACGACTATTGCTGCCCGTCCTGCTGCTGGCACCGGCATTACCACTGCATGCATCGGTCGCAACCGACAAGGTGCTGATCGTGGTCAGCGGCGAGGGCAAGGACGCCGGCAAGCAGCGCCCTGGCTACGAGTTCGATGAGCTGTCGCAGGCCTGGCTGGTCTTCAAGGCCAACGGCCTGCAGGTAGAGGTCGCCAGCCCCAAGGGCGGCGCGGTGGAGGCCGACAAGTACAACCCGGACGAGCCCTTCAACGCCGCCTTGCTGGCCGATGCACAGGCGATGCGGCAACTCGCCGACACCATGCCCACCACCGCGGTGAACGCCTCCGACTACGCCGCCGTGTATGTGGTCGGCGGCAAGGGTGCGATGTTCGACCTGCCCCGTGACCATGCATTGCAGCAGTTGTTGGGCAAGGTCTGGGACAACGGCGGCATCGTGGCCGCGGTCTGCCACGGTCCGGCCGCCTTGGCCGAGGTACGGCTGGCCGATGGCAGCCTGCTCGTCGCTGGTCGCCAACTCACCGGCTTCAGCAATGAAGAGGAAGCGATATTCGGCAAGAAGTGGGCGCCGCAGTTCCCATGGCTGCTAGAGGATGCACTGCGTCAGCGTGGCGCGCAGTGGCAGGAAGCGCCATTGATGATGCCGAAGTTGGTGGTCGATGGCCGCTTGATCACCGGCCAGAACCCGTACTCCACCACCGCCGTGGCAGAAGCCATCGTGCGGGCGACAGGTCGCACACCGGTCGCCCGCACACCGTGGCGCGATGAGACCAGCATGGCCCTGGTGGAGCGCCTGCTTGGCGGCGACGTGCAAGCAGCGCACGCTGCACTGGCTGCCGATGTCTCCCGCCACCACGTCGAGCTGATCGGCATCCTCGGCCATTACCAGGCACAGGCCGCGCCCAACGATGCCGCCCTGGAGCAGGCCTTGCAGGTCATGGAACTGGCCTTGCCATACATGCAGGAGGCACAACTGAAACTTGCCGCTGCCCAAGCCCACCTCAAGCTCAAGCGACCGGCGCAGGCACGCGCTCTGGTACTCCAGGCACTGGCAGCCAATCCCAAGCTGGAACAGGCTCAAGCCCTCCTGCGACAGATCGACGGTTGAACCATGCCCCTGCCCGCCCTGCGCATCCTGGTGATCGAGGACAACCGCCTGCTACGCGACAACCTGCAGGCGTTGCTGTCCGCACACGGTTTCCACGCCAGCTTCGCAGCCGACGGCCGCAGCGGCCTGCAGATGGCCTTGGTCGAACCACCCGACGTGCTGGTGCTGGATCTGGGCCTGCCTGGCCTTGACGGGCTGCAGGTCTGCCAGCGCCTGCGCGCCGAGTCCGACCGGCATGTCCCGATCCTGATGCTGACCGCGCGCGATGCACTGGACGACCGCCTGCTTGGCTTCCGCAGTGGCGCCGACGATTACCTGGTCAAGCCCTTCGCTGGCGAGGAATTGGTGGCCCGCTGCCGGGCCTTGTCGCAACGCCACCGCACCGGGCGCGAACACCTGTTGTGCATCGGCAGCCTGCGGATAGATCGCCGCAGCCACGAGGTGCAGCGCCAGGGGCAACGCATCGAGCTGCACCAGACCAGTTTCGACATCCTGCTGGCGCTGGCCGAAGCATGGCCGCGCACGCTGACCCGCAGCGAGCTGGTGCAACGCTTCTGGGGCGATACCCCACCCGACTCGGACCCATTGCGCACGCATCTCTATCTGTTGCGGCAAATGCTGGACAAACCTTTTGCCACGCCAATGCTGAAGACCGTGCATGGTGTCGGCTTCCGCCTTGAGTCCGATGAGGGCATACCGTGACGAATACATCCCCGGCACCACGCAAGCGCCTGCGTAACCGGCTGATGCTGGCCTTCGCCGGCTTCACGCTGGTGGTCGCCACACTATTTGGGCTGTACGTAGCCGTGTTCGCCTATGCAGTTGAGGATATGTTCTTCAACGGACTGCTGGAACGCGAAGCCAGCGAACAGCTGCAGCATCATGCGCAGACCGGTGCATGGAAGGCACCACGCGAATCATGGATGCAGGTGATCGAGTCCGCGGCACAACTGCCCGACAGCATCGCCAGCACGCTTGCGCGCGAACCGCATCGGCGTGAATTCCCGGGCAGCGACGGCCGCCACTACCATCTGCAGCGCCTGCAGCCTGATGCTGCTGCCGAACCGGCCTGGCTGTTGGCCGAGGTGAGCCAGTTGCTGGTTGTTCGGCCACAGCGCGCGGGATTGTTGCAGCTGCTGGTCTGGTCTGGCGTGGCGGTGATTGCGCTGGCCCTGCTGCTCGGTGCATGGCTGGCACGTCGCACTACCGCACCGCTGTCGCGGCTTGCCCAGCTCGTCGACAACGCCGGGCCCGATCACCTGCCTGCCGTGCATGCGCAGCGTTTTGCCGATGACGAGGTTGGCGTGCTGGCACGTGGGCTGGAGGCGTTGATCATCCGTATCCGTGCCTTCGTCATACGCGAACGTGAGTTCACCCGCGACGCCAGCCATGAACTGCGCACGCCGTTGGCAGTCATACGCGGAACCACCGAGCGCCTTGCCCGTGATCCGTCGCTGTCGCCCGCGACACAGCAGGGGCTGTCACACATCCGCCAGTCCGCGCTACAGCTGGAACAGACGATCAGCATGCTGCTGGCCTTGGCCCGCGAACAGGCGCTGCCTGCCGCTGGCGGGCCGAACCGGTTGCTACCGGTGATCGAACGCGTGGTTGTCGAGCAATCGCCACTGCTGGACGACAAGCAGATTGAGCTTGATATCGACGTCCCGTTTGCCGCAAACAGCACGCTGCCACTGGCAGTGTTGCAGGTATTGCTCGCCAACCTGATCGGCAATGCTTTCGCCCATACAGCGGCCGGCACGATACGCATCGCCGCTGAGGCCGAACAGCTTCGCATCAGCAACCCCGGCGATGGCATCAGCAACCAGGCATTGGATGCCTTCAGCAAGGGAGCGAACAGCACTGGCTTCGGACTGGGCCTTTCTATCGTGTGCCGGCTTTGCGAGCAGCACGGCATTGCGCTGGACATACGCCACGATGACGGACTGACGTCGGTCGCCTTCCCGCTCATGCCAGCACCAGCCACGCCATGAAGACCCTTGTGCAGATTCTTCTGCTATGCGCATCCCTCTTGGCGACACCTTTTGCTGCATCCAATGACAGAAGCCAACTGCATGCCGACATGCAGCGCATCCTCGATGAGGAGGGCCTGCAAGGCGTGGCCTGGACTACCGTCACTGCAGATGGCAGCGCGGCCAACGGTGCCGCAGGCGTACGCGATGCGGCCACCCGCTCGCCCATGCAGGCCTCCACACGCGTGCACGTCGGTTCGGTCACCAAGGCGGTCCTTGCCATTGGCGTGCTACGACTGGTCAGCCAAGGCCGCCTTTCCCTGGATACACCTGTGGCAGAGGTGGTTCCGGCAATCGGCTTTGATAATCCGTGGGAATCCACGCACCCAGTACGCGTGCACCACCTGCTTGCGCATACGGCTGGCCTGGAGAACCTCAAGCTCGGCCAGTTCTTCAGTCTTCGCGCGACGGCTGACGTGCCATTGGCCACCGCATCCGGAACGGAGCGCGCGCCACTACGCGTCCTCAGCCAGCCTGGCAGCCGCTTCAGCTACTCCAACCTCGGCTATACCGTGCTTGGGCAGGTGATCGAGGCCGTCAGCGGCGAACGCTACGAAACCTGGATGGACCGGGAAGTGCTGGCGGTACTGGGCATGCGGGACAGTACCTTCAGCTACACCGCGCAGATCGGATCGCATGCAGACCCGCATCTTGCGATGGGCCACTTTGAACAGGCGCGCCCCGCACCGGCCGTACCCACGTTTCTACGCCCCGCCGCGCAACTGACCACCACCGCGGGTGACATGGCACTGTTTGCCAGTTTCCTACTTGGCGACGGCAACAATGCGGGGCAGCCCTTCATCGCAATGGAGTTGATGAAGGCGTTGACCGCACCGGCTGGAACCGAGGCCATGCGCGCTGGCCTGCCGCTCGGTCATGGGCTGGTGCTGGTCGGACGCGACCGGCACGGCCAGATTGGCGGCTGCCATCCCGGCAACACCGTCGGCTACTGGGCGATGCTATGCGTGTTTCCACAGCAGCGCAGTGCCTTTTTCGTCGCCACCAACACCGACAACGAGGACGCCGAGAACGAAAGACTCAACCAGCGGCTTGTCGAAGCACTTGCACTGCCGCCCATCGCTCCGGCGCACGCCGCTTCGCCCATTCAAACTTCGCTGTCAGAGTGGGACGGCCTGTACATCCGCTCACCGCAGGCAATGCCTGCGATCGCTCCGCTGCAGGCGCTGACGGAATTCGTTCGCGTGGACACGCTCGGGGGCAAACTCCGCCTACGCTCGCTGTCCAGAGATGCACAGCTGCTGCAGCCGCTCGGCAATCGGCTGTTCCGTGCGGACGGACGGGTTCTACCCTCACATGTACTGTTGATTGGTGAAGACGGTCAACGTGTCCTGAGCGACGGGCTGCGCAGCCATGTGCAGGTTCCTGCCTGGCGCATCATTGTGCCCGGGCTGCTGCTGTCCATTGCCATCGTCGGCGTTGTCATCATGATGCTGGCCGGTGCTATGTTCGCGATCCGCGGAAGGCTGCGCTGGCAGAACCCGATTTTCCTGCCTTTCCTGGCTGGTGCGGCTTGGCTGCTGCCAATCGCGTTGCTCTATCGGCAATCCCTGCTGGAGCTGGGTGACCGGACTGTGGCGAGCATGACGTTGGCCGGCGTGAGCTTGCTACTGCCGTTGGCGCTGCTGACGGGAACGGCAATGGGGCTGCACGGGTGGCAGCGCGCCGAGCGCGGTACGCGGCTGCTGACGGCATGCCTGTTGGCGACCCTGCCCGGCGTTGGACTGCTGGTTGCATGGCAGCTGCTGCCATTGCGGCTGTGGCTGCTGTAAATGCCAGCGTCCCGATCTTTGTACTGACTCAAACCACAGATACACGATGCCCCCGAGTGACCGCTACACGCGGGACAGGTCGGGGGCATCAGGTTTTAGCAGCGCGGGGCTCGCCAGTGCTATGGCTTATTTCAGCTGCGTGAGGCCATGTACGCCGCAATCGCCTCGCGCACACGCTTCAGGCCTTCGGCCACTTCTTCATCGGTGATGTTCAGCGCCGGCACGAAGCGCAGCACGCTGGTGCCAGCCTGCAGGATCAGCACCTGCTTCTCAGCCGCCAGATCCAGCAGCACGCCGATGTCAGCCACGTAGTCGGGCTTGAGCACCGCACCCAGCATCAGGCCCATGCCGCGCACCTGTTCGAACACGCCGAACTCTGCGCCGATGGCTTCCAGACCGGCCTTCAACGCGGCCGACTGGCGCACGACATTGGCTTTGATCTCGTCGGACGACAGCTTGCGCAGCGCCACGCGGGCGACTGCGGCAGCCAGCGGGTTGCCACCGAAGGTGCTGCCGTGCGCACCAACGCCCATCACTTCGGCAACCTTGGGACCGGCCAGCATCGCGCCAATCGGGAAACCACCGCCCAGCGCCTTGGCGAGAGTGACGATGTCCGGGGTCACGCCCCAGTTCCAATGCGCGAACAACTCACCGGTACGGCCCATGCCGACCTGGATTTCATCCAGCACCATCAGCGCGTCGTGCTGGTCGCACAGCTCGCGGGCGCGGCGCATGAACTCGGCACTGGCCGGCATCACCCCGCCCTCGCCCTGCACCGGCTCGAACATCACCGCGGCAACATCGCCAGCGGCCATCGCTGCTTCAAGCTGGGCGACGTCGTTGAAGTCGACATAACGGAAGCCACCGGGCAGCGGCTCGTAGCCTTCTTGGTACTTCGGCTGGGCGGTGGCGGTGACCGTGGCCAGGGTGCGGCCGTGGAAGCTGCCGCGGAAGGTGACGATGAAACGCTTCTCCGGGCCACGGCCCTGCGCGCTGGCCCACTTGCGCACCAGCTTGATCGCCACTTCATTGGCTTCAGCGCCGGAATTGCACAGGAACACGCGCTTGGCGAAGCGCGAGGCATCCACCAGCTCCTGCGCCAGATGCAGGGGCGGCTCGCTGTAGAACATGTTGCTGGTATGCCACAGCTTGTCGGCCTGCTCGAACAGCGCCGCCTTCAGGTCCGGGTTGTTGTGGCCCAGGCTGCACACCGCGATGCCGGCGGCCAGGTCGATGAACTCGCGGCCCTGCGTATCCCACAGTCGCGCGCCCTGGCCTCGCTCCAGCACCAGCTGGCGCGGGCGGTAGACCGGCAGGTAGTAATTGGACAGGGACAACAACGGCTCGACGACAGCGGTCATGGCGTTCCAGATCAGTGGGTGTGAACGGTCCATTGTCCTCCATTCCGTGGGTCTGCGGCACAATGGGCGCATGCGACTGTTCTCTGCCCCCCAACTGAACCCGGCCACCGACAGCGGTTGGCGCCGCCGCTGGTTCGACATCATCCACCGCACCGACACCCCGCCCTCGCGCCGCTTCGACCTGCTGCTGGTCTGGGCCATCCTCGCCAGCGTGCTGGTGGTGATGTTCGACAGCGTGCAGCGCATCCACGTGGCTTGGGCCACCGGCTTCTACATCGTCGAGTGGGGTTTCACCCTGCTGTTCACCGCCGAGTACGTGCTGCGCCTGCTGGTGGTGCGGCGGCCGCTGCGCTATGCGTTCAGCATCTGGGGGATCATCGACCTGCTGGCGATCCTGCCGTCCTATATTTCCTTCTTCATCCCCGGCACCCAGAGCCTGCTGGTGGTGCGCGTGCTGCGCCTGCTGCGGGTGTTCCGCATCCTCAAGCTGACCCGCTATATCGAGGAAAGCGGCGTGCTGATGGCGGCGCTATGGCGCAGCCGCCGCAAGATCCTGCTGTTCCTGTCGATGGTGGTGACCATCGCCGTCATCGCCGGCGCGCTGATGTATGTGGTCGAAGGTCCGCAATACGGTTTCAGCAACATCCCCGCCAGCATGTACTGGGCGGTGGTGACGATGGCCACGGTGGGCTTTGGCGACATCGTCCCGCACACCACGTTGGGCCGCTTCATCACCTCGGTACTGATCCTGATCGGCTACAGCATCCTGGCCGTGCCGACCGGTATCTACACCGCCGAGCTGGCCGGCAACATGCTGCGCGAAAACCGCCAGGACAACCGCGGCTGCACGGTCTGCGGGCATGAAGGGCATGAGTTCAGGGCGCAGTACTGCAACCGCTGCGGGCATGTGCTGCCGGAGCACATCGAGCATTGAGCCGCTCCGCGCAGCTTGTTGGGGCGACGGTAGTGGGGGGGCCGCCGACACAGGGGCGGTGGGGTTAATAAATGATGCGCGGAAAGGGGGGGGCGGCAGGTGGGGGGGAACGGAAGTAACACAAGACCACACGGG
>NZ_JBRREG010000107.1:0-14083 GCF_056760155.1 Stenotrophomonas sp. STEN022 | reverse complement strand
CTATGCCCAACAGCTGGCGGTGAAACCGCTATGATAAAGCCGGGCTCCAAACAGCTCCGCTACTGAAAGCGGGGGGACGTCGGGAGCAGTGTTCGAGAGCGGATCCGGTCAAGCTTCAGCGACTCGCCAATCGGGTTGCGCAGGCTGTCGGTCCGGTCGTTGACATGTACTTGGACTATGACTTGAGGCCACCGTCCCAGGCGCAGATCCAGTACGCGGTTGCCATTGCGCGACGAGAGGGGCTCGAGATCCCGGCCGACGTGCTGAAGAAAAAGGTTGCGATGGGCAAGTTCCTTGACCAGCACGCCAAAGGTGGTGCCCGAAGCGGTAAGTAAGCGCTTGCCTCTGCGCGCTGCTAGGATTGCTACCTATGTAGAAAAAGGCGGTCGCTTTCGGCTCGAAATCCGTCTTTTACAACAAAAACCTCTCTCAATGTATAAATGCGAGTTTCAATGATCAAGAAAAAGCCTTTAGATACAGGAACTTGCGATGGTTTCGCGTTGAGAGCGCTGCGATCTGTGGGTTCACAACCCTTCTAAAGAGTGCCTTGGCGAAATCGCAAGGTCTTCCTCGAAGAACCCCCGCAGATGCGGGGGTTCTTCGTTTCTGCATGTAAAAAACTGATGGAGTCCGGCTGTCTGAATGATCGTTGCCTGGCTGATTGAAGCATTCAAAATTTGAGAAGTTCAGCCAGACTCAAGCTCAGCGACGATGCGTCTTTTCCATGAGAGCATCGACTGCGGTGCATCTGCCACAATTCTCTCAGGTTCATATCTCACGGAAGACACCATGCACGTTTCTGATCTCGTAAGTCTGATTGGTGCCAAAGGCAGTGATCCGCATCTGGTGGCATGGTTCGAGCGGCACGGAATCGGCAAGCCGCCGGTGTCTGTCACTGCGAATCAGGGCACCAAGAGCATCAAGGACAAGCGCCATGAGATGGAACACTACTTCGGGTTCGACATCATCAACGACCGCTTCTATCCGCCGGTGGTCGGCCCGCGCGGTGGCTTGCTCAGTCATCTGCAGTCTGTGTTGCTGTTCTCACGCAAGCCCAAGGGCAACGTCACGTTGCCGGCTGGGTTCTGGGACGGCTTTGTAGGGCCGGATGCCGGCTTTGACGAGTGCATGACGTTCTTCGATGGGAAGGTGGACACGTATACCGATACGCAGCTGTTCCAGAAGCCGCTTGGTGCGGATGTGGAGCTCAAGCTCTGGTTCTGCCCCAGGAAGCAGCGGGTGGAGACCATGCAGGTGGGCATCGTGCAGGATCGTCAGTTCATGGGGCACCACGAGTTCGATCAGGCCAACGCGCATAACACGGTGAAACCGGCCGCAACGCTGGTGGTCAAGTGGCTGTTCGACGGGCGCCATCTGCGGCTGCCTGACGATATCTACGCCAATGGGCTGGCTGATGATCATGCAGGGATTCTGGAGTTCGTTCGCCAACATCTGAATGGTCATGTATGGGCATCGCAGCTCAATGACGACCAGGTGCTGCGGCGGGTGCTTAGTCACACCCAGACCAGCAGGCCGCTGAAACTCTCGAATGGGGAGTCGCTGGAGTTGTTCGCGCAGGCGCTATACCTGCGGGCTGCTGGCACATGGGATGCGTATCAGGCGATATACAACGATGATTCCCTGGACGACTGGGCCGGATCTGTTGACCGGTTTCGGGAATCGGTGGTGCTGGATGCGGGGCAACGGCGGGTGTTCGTCAGCATGTTGCATGATGCCTATCGCCTGACTGCTGCTGATAAGGCATAAAGCGATGCGGGGCTTGGTTTGACTGGAATTGCGATTCCCGTCCGAGATCGAATCTCCGCGCTGTAGTCACCTTATGTGCAGGGCCCGCCCCTGCGATCGTTGCATTTCCCCAAGACTGCCGAGGGATTTCCTGCCTTGTCGTATATGCGGATTTTCCGTCTGGTAAATCCCTAGGTTAGATGGCTAGAATCGCCCATCGCGGGCCGGACGCCCGTTCATTGGGGGCAAGATGCAGATGATGAAGCTGGGGATGGCTTTGGTGCTGTCTTTCTGTTCGGCCAGCAGCTGGGCTGCTGTGGATCTGGGGCAATTCATTCGCAAGGATGAGTTCAACGACATCAAGTTGTCGCCATCGGGCAAGTACTACGCGGCCACCGTGCCACTGGAAGACAAAACGGCACTTGTTATTTTTACCCGTGAGGGCAACAAGAAATCCGGGGCGTTCGTCCTGCAGCGCAATATGCATGTAAACAGCTTCGATTGGGTAAACGACGAGCGCGTGCTGATTGGCATCGCCGAGAAGTTTGGCCTGTTGGACGAGCCGCGTTTGACCGGTGAGTTGTATGCCATGAACGCCGATGGCGGGCAGCCGGAGTTGCTGGTCGGTTTCCGCGTGCAAGGCAATGGCCCAGGTACCCGCATCCAGCCCAAAAAGGTGGAGAGTGTGGCCGCATTCCTGGTCGATGGCTTGCCTGCAGATGACCGGAACGTGGTGGTGTCTACATGGCCCTTGGGCACGATGGAACCATTCACCCGTGCTGAGCGGCTGGATGTAAACAGCGGGCGTCGTACGGTGGCCGCGACGGTGCCGGTGCGCAATGCCAGTTTTGTCACGGATAACACCGGCGAGGTGCGTCTGGCGCTGGGTTCCGGTTTGGACAACATCAGCAAGCTGTATTACCGCGATGCGGCAGGCAGCGACTGGCGCTTGATCAACGATCAGAAAGCGAATGGCCGCATTGAGGTGCCATTGGGCTTCTCGGCAGACAACACCTTGGCCTATCTGCAGGTGCGCGGTGATGGCAAGGGGCCAGACAGTATCGTGGCTTGGAATCCTGCCACCAATGCCCGTACCACCGTGCTGCATGACCAGGCAGCAGACCCGTGGTCCATTATCTATCGCACCGGCACGAGCGTGCCTGTGGGTGCGCAGATAATGGATGGGCGCCACCGCAGTGTGTTTTTCGATGATGGTGTTCCTGAAGCGCGTTTGGTCCGTAGTCTGGAAGCTGCATTTCCGGGGCAGTCAGTACGAATCACTTCCAGTACCAAAGACGGCCAGCTATCGATGGTGAGAGTGTGGTCTGGCAGCAATCCGGGTGATTTCTATCTGTACGACTCTGCGGCCAAGAAGCTGAATTTCGTGGTCGCCAGCGGCAGCTGGATCGACCCGGACGCAGCTGCCGTGGTTGAACCCTTCAGCTTCGCTGCACGCGATGGATTGAAGATCCACGGTTACCTCACCAAGCCACGAGGTGTCACGGGCCCGCGGCCGATGGTGTTGATGCCGCATGGCGGGCCATACGGGATCTTCGACGAATGGCGCTACGACCGTGATGCGCAGATGCTGGCGGCAGCGGGCTATACGGTAATGCAGGTCAACTATCGAGGTTCGGGAAACTACGGTTGGGAGTTCCGGCGTGTCGGTGCGCAGCAATGGGGCGGAACCATGCAGGACGATCTTACCGACGCGACCCGCTGGGCGATCCGCGAAGGACAGGCTGATGCAACGAAGATCTGTATCTATGGCGCCAGCTACGGTGCCTACGCCGCGCTGATGGGCGCAGCAAAGGAGCCCTCGCTCTATCGCTGTGCTGCCGGCTATGTAGGTGTTTACGACTTGCCGATGATGCAGCGTGCGGATGCACGCACCGCGCGTAGTCTCGGCAATTGGTCCAAGGACTGGGTCGGCGAGGATCAGGCCGCGCTGGCTGCTGCGTCGCCGAACCGGTTTGCGGATCGAATCAAGGTTCCGGTGTTCCTCGCTGCCGGCGGCGAAGACGAGATCGCGCCGATCGAACACACTCGGATGATGGAGGCAGCATTGAACAAGGCCGGTGTTCCGGTTGAGTCGCTGTACTTCAGCACCGAAGGGCACGGTTTCTATACTGAGCCGCACCAGCGCGAATACTACGGCAAGTTGTTGAGCTTCCTGTCGCAGCATCTGGGTGGAGAGACGGCGAAGTAGTCGCCTGTTCGGACTGCGGGCGTTGGTCCAGGTTGTTGTGGGAGCGGTGTCAACCGCGAAGCTGATGCTGCGTAAGGTTGCGGATACTGCTGGCAGGCCAGCGGTACGAGCTTCGCGGCTTATGCCGCTCCTACAAAAGCGGGGGTCAGCGCACGCCGTGCATCATCCGCTTCAGCAGCGGCGAGGAGAGCAGGGCGACTACCGCGCAACCTAGGCCTATCCACATCAGCAGCCAGAACAGGTGTTCATAGCGGCCAGCGGCCTCGGCGATGTTCATTACTTCGCCTTCGGGTACGTCGATCGCGGCGAGCTTGCCGAACAGAGCCGCCAGGGTTTCGGAGAATGCCGTGGCCAGGAACCAGGTGCCCATCATCAGGCTGACCACGCGCGGTGCCGCAAGCTGCGTAACGGCCGATAAACCCACCGGCGAGAGGCACATCTCGCCGATCTCGAGGATCAGATAGGCCAGCACCAGCCACCACACGCTGGCCATCTGCCCGGTTGCGCCCACCTGCTGCGCGGCCAAGGCTAAGGGCACGAAGGATAGGGCGCCGAACACCAGGCCGAATGAGGATTTCAGCGGCTTCGACGGGTCGAGCCTGCGCTTGTCCAGCCAAGCCCACAGTGCAGCGAACAGGGGCGCAAGCAACACCAGGAACAACGCACCCAGATAGGTCAGTGAACCGGCGCTCTGCGGCAGCACCAGGCAGTCGCGGATCAGCATCACCAGCATCGCGACAACGATGACACCGAACAGCAGGCGCGGTGCATTTGAAGCCGGGTTGCGATCGGACAGACGCGCTGCCACCACGAAGCCCAGTGGTGCCAGCAGCAACGAGACGATGGACCACGGTAGCGGCGTGCCTTCACGTATCACCAGCGAAGGCACCAGGTCCTTGGTCAGCAAGCGGTCGGTGAAGGTGACCCACGAACCATAGGTCTGTTCGTACAAGGTGAAGAACACCAATGCCATGAAGATCAGCACCATCAGCGCGATCATCTGCTGGCGCTGTTCTGGCGTGCACTGCGTGCCGGTGAACCAGGCGAACCACAGCAGCACGCCGCCGAGGACAACAATCATCAACATCAATGCGAGGCTGATTTCGCCGCCCAGTGCGAACGCGCCATTGGCGGCAGCCCACATCAGTGCCGCGACCGGAACGATGCCGACAATGGCGACGCTGTAGATCAACCATTCGCGCGGTATGCCGAACACCCGCTCGCGCAGCGTGGCCGGTTGTGCCGGCTCGGCGTGGCCGTGCAGGTACTTCTGCCCCCACAGGAACATCGCCAGTCCGACCAGCATGCCGATGCCGGCCGCGCCGAAACCGTACTTCCAGCCATAGGTTTCACCCAGGAAGCCGCAGACCAGCGAAGCGAACAGGGCGCCGAGGTTGATGCCGGCATAAAACAGCGAGAAGCCCGAGTCACGCCGCGGGTCGTTTTCCGGGTAGAGCTTGCCGACGATGGTGGAGATGTTGGGCTTGAGGAAGCCCACGCCCATGATGATCAGCGCCAGCGACAGGTAGGTGATCGACAACGCGGCTTCGTCGCGTACCACTTCGCCTGCTACGCGGTGCGCCTCATGGCCCTCGAAAGCCATGCCGATGTGCCCCAGTACCAACAGGATGCCGCCGAATACCACCGCCTTGCGCATGCCCAGCCAGCGGTCGGCCAGCAGCCCGCCAAACACCGGGATGCAGTAGACCAAGCCACCGTAGGCACCCAGCAGGTCCAGCCCGGCCTTGTCGCCGAACAGGTGGTACTTGGTCAGGTAGAGCAGCAGCAACGCCTTCATGCCATAGAAGGAGAAGCGCTCCCACATTTCGGTGAAGAAGCAGACGTAGACACCCTTGGGGTGGCCGAGGAAGTCGTTGGTGCCGGTCGCCGGCAGGAAGGTTGTGGACATGGGCAACCGAAAAAATCGAAGGCCGCGAGTATAGGCGTGGTGCCGACGCTACATCGCCCGCAGCGCAGCATCCGGCAAAACCCTTGCCGGGCTGTGCTGAATCAGGGCGCTGGCTGTGCCGCACAGGGGGCCGTGCGGCGTCGCGACTGGACTTGCTGTTAAGCGGGCGTTAGCGTGGCGAGGGTTTTTTTGCCATCCAAGGGCTTTCCATGAACAACGCTGCGCCTGCGCAGCTCACATTCCGCGCGGTGGTTCTTGCCGTCGTGCTGGCTGTGGTGCTGTCTGCCGCCAATGCTTACCTGGGCCTGTTCGCAGGCTTGACCATCGCTACCGCCATTCCGGCCGCCGTCGTCTCGATGGGCGTGCTGCGTCTGCTCGGTGGCGGCACCATCCTTGAGAACAACATCGTCCAGACCGGCGCCTCGGCCGGTTCGTCGATTGCCGCCGGCGTGATCTTCACGATCCCGGCGCTGGTGATCATGGGCTACTGGCCGGACTTCAAGTACTGGTGGGTGCTGGGCATCGCCGGCCTGGGCGGCCTGCTAGGCGTGCTGTTCTCGGTGCCGCTGCGCCGCTCGATGATCGTTGAAGACCCGCTTCCCTTCCCGGAAGGCAAGGCGGCTGCTGAAGTGCTCAAGGCCGGTGAGAACCCGGGCCCGGGCATGAAGATCCTCGGTATCTCGGCTGCCATCGGCGGCCTGGTGAAGCTGGCTGCGGCCTCGGGCCTGCGGATCTTCCCGGATGCCTGGGCGCAGTCGGCCTATGTCAGCAGTTCCAAGATCACGGCCTTCATCGGCACCAACCTGTCGCCGGCACTGTTGGGTGTGGGTTACATCGTTGGCCTGAACGTCGGCATCGTGGTGGTGTCCGGCTCGATCCTGTCCTGGCACATCGCCATTCCGCTGTACCAGGCGTTCTTCCTGGGCGGTAACCCGGACCTGGCGGCCTCGCTGGCCAACGCCGGCTCGGCCGAAGCAGCCTTCGCCATCTGGGGGTCGCAGATCCGTTACCTGGGCGTCGGCGCCATGTTGATCGGCGGCGTCTGGACCCTGTTCTCGCTGCGCAAGTCACTGCTCAATGGCGTCAAGAGCGGCTTCGCGGCCGCCCGCAAGAGCAGTGGCCCGGCGCTGGCCGAGACCGAGCGCGACCTGCCGATGAAGTGGATGCTGATCGCGCTGATCGCCTTCACCCTGCCGCTGCTGGGCCTGTATCAGGCCATCGTCGGCCAGTGGCACGTGTCGATCCCGATGACCATCATCATGATCGTCGCCGGCTTCCTGTTCGTGTCGGTGTCGGCTTACCTGGCTGGTCTGATTGGTTCGTCCAACAACCCGGTCTCGGGGATCACCATTTCCACCATCCTGTTCGCCTCGGTGGTGCTGGTGCTGCTGCTGGGCAAGGACGGCCTGATTCCGGTTGGCGTCGGCGGTGCACCGCTGGGTGCGGTGGCCGCGATCATGATCGGCGCGGTGGTCTGCTGTGCGGCCGCCGTCGGCGGTGACAACCTGCAGGACCTCAAGGCTGGTTATCTGGTCGGTGCTACGCCGTGGAAGCAGCAGCTGATGCTGGGCATCGGCGCGTTCTCCTGCGCCCTGATCATGGCGCCGGTGCTGAACCTGCTGGCCCATGCCTACGGCATCGGCGCACCGACCGCTGAGCACCCGAACTCGCTGGCTGCACCGCAGGCCAACCTGATGGCCTCGGTGGCGCGTGGCCTGTTCGGTGGTGAACTGCCGTGGGGCATGATCGCGCTGGGCGCTGGCGTTGGTGCGGTGATCATCGCCATCGACGAATGGCTGAAGAAGACCGGCAAGCGCTTCCGCGTGCCTGTGCTGGCTGCCGCCATCGGTATCTACCTGCCGCTGGAGCTGATGGTGCCGATCTTCCTGGGCGGCCTGCTGGCCCACCTGGTCGAGCGCTTCCACAAGCTGCGTGCCGACGACGAAGAAGGCCGTGACCGCGTGCACCGCCCGGGCGTGTTGTTTGCTGCTGGTCTGATCACCGGTGAGGCGCTGATGGGTATCGCCATTGCGGTGCCGATCGTGGTCAGCGGGCAGGGCGACGTGCTGGCGCTGCCGCTGGGCGGTTTTGCTGAGAGCTGGGCGAGCGTGTCGGCTTGGGTTGGCCTGTTCGTGCTGTTCCTGGTTGGCCTGCTGATGTACCGCATCGGCAAGAAGGGCGAGCCGGCGGCGAAGGCCTGAGGCGACTGACCAGGCTGTGGCGTTGTCCCTTCTCCCGCCTGCGGGGGAAGGTGCCCCGAAGGGGCGGATGGGGGAGCTTTGGGTTTTGACTTGGCTGGGGGCTTGGACATTTAGAGCCAAAGCCAAAGCCAAAGCCAAAGCCAAAGCCAAAAGCACCCCTCCCCAACCCTCCCCTTGGCCTGCGGCCAAAGGGTGGGAGCTCAAGCCAAAGCGCTCAAACCAACGCGCCCTCACCCCAACCCCTCTCCCGCTTTGCAGGAGAGGGGCTTAGGCAAAAGCAGGGCCAGATCAAACACAAAGCCGCCCTTGGGCGGCTTTGCTGTTTCCGGCGGTTGCCGTGGCATGACTTCAAGCCTTTGCAGTGGGGCGGGGTGGCCGCCTACCATCGGGGTTTGCCTATGCTTGGGAGTTGCCCATGAAGCTTCGTCACGCCCTGTTGCCGCTGTGCCTGTTGGCCGCCTTGCCATCATTGGCCAGTGCGCGCGGTTTTGAAGTCCGCGACATGGTCAAGCTGGACCGCGCGTCCGCGCCGCTGCTCAGCGCCAATGGTGCGCAGGTGGTGTTCGCCAAGCGCATCGTCGATGCCGACCTCAAGGCCAGCAGCAGCCTGTGGATCCGCGACCTGCGTACCCGCGACATGGCGCCGCCGAAGCAGTTGACACCGGCGGGCTGGAACGTCAACTCGGCTTCGATCGAGGGCCAGAACGTCTACTTCCTCAGTGCCAAGAACGGCAGCCAGCAGCTGTACGTGATGCCGCTGGCTGGCGGTGAACCGCGCCAGCTCACCGATTTCGCGCTGGACGTGGACAGCTACCGCATCTCGCCGCAGGGCGACCGCGTGCTGTTCAGCAGCGGTGTATTCCAGGACTGCGGCTCGGACCTGGCCTGCACCAGCAAGCGTCTTGAGAAGGAAAAGGCCGACAAGAGCAGTGGCCAGGTCTACGACAGCATGTTCGTGCGCCATTGGGATACCTGGGCCGACGGGCGCCGCAACACCTTGTTCGTCGCACCGTTGCCGGCTGCAGGCGCAGCTGCGGTGAAGGGCGCATCGGCGATCAGCGCGACGTTGGCCGGCGATGCACCGTCCAAGCCGTTCGGCGGCAATGAAGACTTCGTCTGGGCTCCGGATGGCAAGACCGTCGTCGCCAGCATTCGCGTGCAGGGCAGCAAGGAGCCGTGGTCGACCAACTTCGACCTGTACAAGCTCGATGCTGCCGGCAAGCAGGCGCCGGTCAACCTGACCGCTGCCAACCCCGCATGGGATGCCGGCCCGGTGTTCAGCGCCGACGGCAAGACCCTGTTCTACCGCGCGATGAAGCGCCCTGGCTTCGAGGCTGACCGTTTCGGCCTGATGGCGATGGACCTGGCCAGCGGCAAGGTCAATGAGATCGCTGCGCAGTGGGACCGTTCGGCCGATGGCATCACCTTGTCGGCCGATGGCCAGACCATCTACACCACCGCGCAGGACATGGGCGAACACCCGCTGTTCGCGGTCAACATCGCCAATGGCGCGCCGACCAAGCTGGTGGGCGAGGGCAGCATCTCGTCCTTCGACGTCGCTGGCGATGCGCTGGCCTTCACCCGCAACTCGTTGAAGAGTGGCGACCAGGTGTTCACCAGCAGCACTGCTGCCGGCGCACCGCAGCGCGCCATCACCCAGAGCGCTGGCGAGATGCTGGATGGCGTGAATTTCGGTGACTTCGAGCAGTTCTCGTTCAAGGGCTGGAACGACGAGACCGTCCACGGCTACGTGGTCAAGCCGCACAACTACCAGGAAGGCAAGAAGTACCCGGTGGCCTTCCTGATCCACGGCGGCCCGCAGGGCAGCTTCGGCAATGGCTGGAGCTACCGCTGGAATCCGCAGACCTATGCCGGTCAGGGCTACGCAGTGGTGATGATCGATTTCCACGGCTCCACCGGCTACGGCCAGGCCTTCACTGATGCCATCAGCCAGCATTGGGGCGATCGCCCGCTTGAAGACCTGCAGAAGGGCTGGGCCGCGGCACAGCAGAAGTACAGCTTCCTCAACGGCGACAAGGCCTGTGCGCTGGGCGCCAGCTACGGCGGCTTCATGGTCAACTGGATCGCCGGCAACTGGAACGAGCCGTGGAAGTGCCTGGTGAACCATGACGGTGTGTTCGACCAGCGCGCCATGGGTTATGCCACCGAAGAGCTGTGGTTCACCGAATGGGAGCAGGGCGGTACGCCGTACGACGTGCCGCAGAATTACGAGAAGTTCAACCCGGTCAACCACGTCGCCAACTGGAAGAAGCCGATGCTGGTGGTGCAGGGCCAGTTGGATTACCGCATCCCGGTGGAGCAGGGCCTGGCCACGTTCACCGCGCTGCAGCGTCAGGGAATCGAGTCCAAATTCCTGTACTTCCCGGACGAAAACCACTGGGTGCTGAAGCCGCATAACAGCGTGCAGTGGCATGACACGGTCAATGGCTGGTTGAAGCAGCACATCGGCGAGTAACGGGTCATGGAGAAGGCGCGCCGTTGGCGCGCCTTTTCTTTCTGGCCTGCATCGCGATTCAGGTCCTGCGCCGCGCTACATTCTTGTGCTCGTTGTCATGGGGGGCGGGATCGATGGGAATGTTCAGCATCTGGCATCTACTTGTTCTATTGATCGGTTTTGTGTTTCTTGCAGGCGGCATCGCCTTGGTTATCTGGTTGTGCGCACGTACAGCAGGTAGATCAGGTCCGGCGCCGGGGCCGTGGAGCCTGCAGCAACGTCTGCAGCAGTTGGATGAGCTCCGCGCAAAAGGCCTGCTCAGCGAGGCGGAGTATCAGCAGCAGCGTGGTGTCATCGTGAGTAGCATCTAGCGTCTGTAGTTGTCGTCCTGCCTGGCTGTTGATTGCCAGGCAGGGGGTGGGGAATGTTGTTGTTCTGCCGGGTCGGTATGGCCGGAAGGGGCGAAGGATCCGCCGTTGTTGCTTCGTTCTGCGCTATCCCTGTCTTCTGTTCTTGATGAGGTGTGGCGGCAGCTTTTCTTCAAGGGCGGGGGTTCGCCCACACCAGGTAATCAAGGGGATAGACGATGATGGCAGCCGCAACAGGCGCACTCATCAGCAATGACATCATCGTGTTCGGCCTGATCGCCGCCACCTTGGGCGTTATTTTCTGGACATCGGGCAGCAGCAATCCGCTGCTGAAAAAGTTCTACAGCTTCGTACCTGCGTTGCTGCTGTGTTACTTCATCCCCGGTGTGTACAACACCGTCGGCCTGATCGACGGCGAAACCACCAAGCTCTACAACCCGATCGCGCGCGATGTGTTCCTGCCCGCGGCGCTGGTGTTGCTGACGCTTTCCATCGACTTGAAAGGCATCCTCGGCCTGGGCTGGAAGATGCTGGCGATGTATGTGGCGGCGGTGCTGAGCATCATGCTCGGCGCGGTGGTCGCCTTCCAGATAATGGCCTGGCTGCGCCCGGAGACCGTGGCCGGCGCAACCTGGGGCGGGATGGCGGCGCTGGCCGGCAGCTGGATCGGTGGCGGCGCCAATATGCTGGCAATGAAGGAAATCTTCGAAGTCGACGCGACCACCTTCGGCCAGTTCGCGGTGGTGGATGTGGGCGTCGGCTACGTGTGGATGGCGGTGCTGATCTTCTTCGCCTCACGTGCTCCAGCCATGGACAAGCGCAGCGGCGCTGATACGCGCGCGTTGGATGATCTGCGTGACCGTGTGGCCAGCTACCAGGCACAGCATGCGCGCATTCCTGCGCTGGGTGACCTGATGGTGATGGCTGGTGTGGCCTTCGGTGCGGTCGCACTGGCGCATGGACTGGCCGCGCCGCTGGCCGAATGGTTCGCTGCAAACGTCAGCTGGTCCAGCTCGGTGAGCATGGACAAGCCGTTCGTGTGGGTGGTGATGCTGGCGACCTTCATCGGCCTTGGCCTGAGCTTCACCCGGGTGCGCGAGCTGGAAGGCGTGGGCGCGTCGAAGTGGGGCTCGATGTTCCTGTACTTCCTGATCGCCTGCATCGGCATGCAGATGGATCTGTTGGCGTTGCTGGAGAAACCGTGGTTGTTCGCGCTGGGCGTGCTGTGGATCGGCGTGCACATCGTGCTGCTGTGGCTGGCTGGCAAACTGCTGAAGGTGCCGTTCTTCTATTTCGCCATCGCCTCGCAGAGCAATATCGGTGGCCCGGCCTCGGCGCCGGTGCTGGCGACTGCGTTCCATCCGGCCTTGGCGCCGGTGGGCGTGCTGTTGGGTACCTTGGGTTATGCAGTGGGTACCGGTGCGGCCTACGTGGTCGGGATTACCTTGCGGGCTATGGCTGGGGCTGGTTGATTTCGAGCGCGCTGCGTTTCCCCCACCTCAGTGCCCGCTCCGCGCCCCGGCGCTGGCGCAAGGGCGTTCAGGAGCAATGAAACGGTGGTTCGCAAGCGGCTTCTTTGATCCCGCGAAGGGAGAGAAGCACTAGAGCTGAAATTGCTGGAGTTGCTGGAGCTTGCCCTGATTCGAGCCCCTCTCCCCTCGCGGGAGGGGGTTGGGGAGAGGAGGAGGCGCACAGCGCTGCTTTCGCTGAACAAGACCCTTGCCCGCCACCATGCTAGGCTCCACCCTCCCACGCCACGTCACCAACGTGGCGTTTTTATTTCCCTTCGATCGACAGGAACAGGCCTTATGCCGACCGAACCCAATACTGCCCTCATCACCAATGACATCGTCGGCCTCGGCCTGATCGCTGCCACATTGGCCCTGATCTTCTGGTTGGCCAGCGGCCCAACCCCGTTCTGGAAGAAGATCTTTACCTGGGTGCCGGCGCTGCTGCTGTGCTACTTCATCCCCGCCATCTACAACACGACGGGCCTGATCGACGGCCATAACACCAAGCTCTACAACCCGATTGCACGCGACGTGTTGCTGCCGGCGGCGCTGGTGCTGCTCACGCTTTCCATCGACCTGAAAGGCATTGCCAGGCTCGGCCCCAAGTTGTTGGTGATGTTCGTTACCGGCACTGTCGGCATCGTGTTGGGTGCAGCGGTGTCGTTCCAGGTGATGAAGTTCATCCATCCGGAAACCGTGGCCGGTGATACATGGGCTGGTATGGCTGCATTGGCCGGTAGCTGGATCGGTGGCGGTGCCAACATGGCCGCCATGCGAGAGACCTTCAACGTCGATGCCACTACCTTCGGCCAGATCGCGGTGGTCGATGTGGCCTGTGCCAGCCTGTGGATGGCGGTGCTGTTGTGGCTGGCCGGGCGCTCGCAGGCGATTGATGCCAAGAGCGGTGCCGATACCTCGGCCATCGATGACATGAAGCGTCGCATCGCCGAATACGAAGCCAAGAGTGCGCGCAATCCCAGCCTGACCGACCTGATGGTGATTGTCGGCGTCGGCCTGGGCGTTGTTGGTCTTGCGCATGCCCTGGCGACGCCGCTGGCTGCTTGGTTTGGTGCCAACGTCAGCTGGGCCAGCAAGGCCTCGTTGGATTCGTCATTTGTATGGGTGGTGATGCTTTCCACCCTTGCTGGCCTGCTGCTGAGCTTTACCCGTGCGCGCAATCTGGAAGCGGCGGGCGCATCGAAGATCGGCACCTTGTTCCTGTACTTCCTGATTGCCTGCATCGGCATGCAGATGGACCTGCTGTCGCTGGCCGATCGTCCCTGGCTGTTCCTGCTCGGCGTGATCTGGATGGGCGTGCATATCGGTCTGCTTTACGTGGTTGGCCGGATGCTGCGCACGCCACTGTTCTTCTTCGCGATTGGCTCGCAGGGCAATATCGGTGCGGCGGCATCGGCACCGGTGGTGGCTGCAGCGTTCCACCCGACCTTGGCGCCGGTGGGCGTACTGTTGGGTACGGTGGGTTATGCCACTGGCACGGTGATCGCCTACATGACCGGCTTGATGCTGAAGTGGATGGCTGGTGCCTGAGCCTTCGGCTTGTGTTGTGGGAGCGGCGTAAGCCGCGAAGCCGGCAATGCATCCGAGGATTTGTAGTGGGGGGGGCCGCGCGCGGCGGGGGGCCCCCCCGGGCCCCCCCCACCGGCGAGCGCCGCGCGACCCAGCA
>NZ_JBRREG010000106.1:0-14088 GCF_056760155.1 Stenotrophomonas sp. STEN022 | reverse complement strand
AGCGGGAACCAGGCGCCCTGCAGCAGCTTGGCGCCGTTGGCGATCACGAAGCCCAGGTCGATTACCAGGAACACCACGCACAAGGCAATGGTTGCGTGGCGCGGCCGCCGGCCCCCCCCCCCCCGCCCCCCCCCCCCCACCCCCCCCCCCCCCACCCCCCCCCCGGGCCTCGCCCCCGGGCCGGCCGCCGACGCGGCCGGGCGGCGCGCCGCCCGATTGCCAGCACCCGCCCCCGCCCTTGCGCACCGCGCAGGGGAGGGCTGGGGAGGGGAGCTCCTGCTCTTGCTTCGGCCTTTGCTCAAACCCCAAACCCCAATCAAGTCCCCCGAGGCTTCGCCCTGTGCGTCGCCGTAGCGCTCCACGGATCATCTGGCCACGGATGCCGCGGGTAGCGCCCCTTCATCTCTTTCTTCACCTCGGCATAGGTGTTCTGCCAGAAATTGCGCAGGTCACCGGTCACCTGCAATGGCTTTCCACCCGGCGACAACAGATGCAACAGCAGCGGTACGCGCCCATCGGCAATACGCGGCGTATCGGCCAGACCAAACAGCTCCTGCAGCTTCACCGCCAGTACCGGCGGGCGCGGGCTGACACCGTCATCGTCCAACGCATACTCGATGCGTCGCTCCATTCCCGAAGGCACGCTGATGCGCGTCGGCGCATGACGATCCACCAGCTGTCGCTTGCTCCAGTCGATGCCGGACTTCAGCGCTTCGCCCAGCTCTTCCTCGGACAAGGCTTCCAGGCGCGTCTTGCCGTTGAAGGCTGGCAACAGCCAATCGTCCAACGTCCCCAACAGCGCCGCATCGGATAAGTCGGGCAGTTCGAGCTCCGGCATCCAGCGTCGCAAGCCCATCACCCGCCAGCGCAGCTGTTGCAGGTTTTCGGTCCACGGCAGTGCCTCCAGTCCCAATTCGCGTACCGCGTCGATGAGTGCGCGTGCGGCACGCGCCGGGTCCACCTGGCCGGCAGGGCGGCTGTCCAGCACGATGCGTTCAAAGCTGCTTTCGCGGCGTGCTTCCAATGCGCGCTTGGCGCTGTTCCAGCGCACCACATCCTGCGTCTTGAAACGATCAGGGAAGTCGCGGCGCAGGCGTTGTTCGTCCACCGGCGCTGCGCGCAGGATCAAGGCATCGCGTGGATCGTGGCGTAGCTCGCTGATCACCAGCCAGGGCTCGCCGCGCAGGTCGCTGTTGTCGAACTGGCGTGCGCTGCGACCATTCGCCAGCTGGTAGCGCTGCGGGTCGTTCGGGTGCTGGGTGGCGATGCGGTCGGGGAAGGCATGGGCGAGCAGGTCGCCGAGCTCATGCGCTTCGATATCCGTTGGAGGCGCGTTATCGCAGCGCAGGCGGCGGCGCCATTGCTTGGCCGCCGCATCAATCGCAGCCAAGCCACCGCGGTTGGCGTCGTAAGGCGCCCGGCCATTGCGGAACGCGGCCAGTGCGCGCCAACGTGCGGCCAGTGCATCGCCGCCTTGGCGCAGCGGATCACGTGCTTCCAACAGTGCCGCAAGGTCTGCCGACAAGGCCTGCTCGCGCGGATTGCCTGCAGACAGCAGCATCGCCGCCATGCGCGGATGCGTGCCCATCGCCAGCATGCGCTTGCCCAGCGCGGTGATGGTGTTGTCTTCGCTCAAGGCGCCCAGCCGCTGCAGCAGTTCACGCGCGGCCGACAGCGCGCCGCTGGGTGGTGGATCGACGAAGCGCAGCGCGTCACTGCCCCAGGCCGCCAGTTCCAGTGCCAGCCCGGCCAGTTCCACCTGCGCCATCTCCGGACGCCGCTGTGGCTCCAGCCGCTGTGATTGCGGCCACAGCCGCCACGCCCAACCGGAAGCCACGCGGCCGGCACGACCGGCGCGTTGGTCGGCAGAAGCCTGCGAGGTGGCCACCGCATCCAGCCGCGAGAAGCCGCTGTTGGGGTCGTAACGCGGCTCGCGTGCCAAGCCGGCATCGATCACCACGCGCACGCCGGGCAGGGTGACCGAGGATTCGGCGACATTGGTTGCCAGCACAACCCGGCGGCGGCCGTCGGGATCGGGCTGCAGCACGCGGGTTTGTTGCTCGATTGGCAGCTCGCCGTGGAGGGGGAGCACGTCGAAGCTCTGCTCCTTCCCTTTCGCGGAGCGAAGGGGGAGGTTGGGAGGGGGTTGCTGTTGATCCTGGTCTGACGCGCGAAGCGACCCCTCCCCAACCCTCCCCTTGCCTGCGGCAAAGGGAGGGAGCAGAGCGGCCTGCACTCTGGCAATCTCCCGCTGCCCCGGCAGAAACACCAGCACATCACCCGGATGCTCGGCCACGGCTTGTTCCACCGCGCGCCTAGTCTGCGCTTCCAAGGCCTCGTCACGCCGGGCCGGGAAGTGGCTTATTTCCACCGGATAGCTGCGGCCTTCGCTGGACAGACGCGGCGCATCCAGAAACTGCGCCAGCCGCTCGCCATCCAGGGTGGCCGACATCACCACGATGCGCAGGTCGTCGCGCAGCTGCGATTGCACGTCCAGTGCCAACGCCAGGCCGAGATCGGCGGACAGATGGCGCTCGTGGAATTCGTCGAACAGCAGTGCACTCACGCCTTCCAGCAGCGGGTCGTCCTGCAGCATGCGGGTCAGGATGCCTTCGGTGACCACCTCGATGCGGGTACGCGCGGACACCTTGTTCTCGAAGCGGATGCGGTAGCCGACGGTTTCGCCGACCGGCTCGCCCAGCTGCTTGGCCATGAAGGTGGCGGCACTGCGCGCGGCGACCCGGCGCGGTTCCAGCATGATGATCCTGCCGCCCTGCAGCCACGGCGCGTCCAGCAGCGCCAACGGCACCTGGGTGGTCTTGCCGGCGCCGGGCGGCGCTTCCAGCACCAGCCGCGTGTGCGCGGCCAGCTGCTGGAGGATGTCGGGGAGTAGTGGAGTGATGGGGAATGCTATTGCCATTGCAGCATTGTAGAAGCCGCGCGCCAGATGCGTCGCCGCAAAGCCGTAGCCCGGGTAAGCGCAGCGCAACCGGGGCTCTGCGCAGGGCATCCGACGAATCCGCGGAACGCCCCCCGGGTGCGCTGCGCTTACCGGGGCTACAGGGGGCCGTTCATGCTGCACAGGGCCCGCCTGCGGCCAACCCTCTACAATTCACCCTTTCCGCCTCACCACACCCAGCTCAATGCAACTGATCGACATCGGCGCCAACCTCACCCACGAATCCTTTGATCGCGACATCGACGCGGTGCTGGAGCGCGCGCGCGCGGCTGGCGTGGTGCAGATGGTGATCACCGGTGCCAGCCGCGAGCATTCGCCGATGGCGCTGGATCTGGCGCGGCGTCATCCGGGTTTCCTGTATGCCACCGCGGGCGTGCATCCGCACCACGCCAGTGAGTACACCGACGAATGCGATGCGGAAATGCGCGCACTGCACGCGCACCCTGAAGTGGTGGCGGTGGGCGAATGTGGCCTGGATTTCAATCGCGATTTCTCGCCGCGTCCGGCCCAGCGCAAGGCCTTCGAGCGCCAGCTGCAGATCGCCAGTGAGAACGGCAAGCCGCTATTCCTGCACCAGCGCGATGCGCATGACGACTTCATCGCGATGATGAAGAACTTCGACGGCAAGTTGGGTCCGGCGGTGGTGCATTGCTTCACCGCCGAGCGTCGCGAGCTGTTCGATTACCTGGACCGCGATTGGTATATCGGCATCACCGGCTGGCTGTGTGACGAACGCCGTGGCGCGCACCTGCGCGAGCTGGTCAAGCACATCCCGGCCGAGCGCCTGATGATCGAGACCGACGCGCCGTACCTGCTGCCGCGCACGATGCGTCCGCTGCCCAAGGATCGCCGCAACGAGCCGGCCTTCCTGTCGCATATCGTCGAGGAACTGGCCCGCGATCGTGGCGAAGATGTGGCGGTCACCGCTGCCAACGCTACCGCAGCAACCCGCGCCTTCTTCCGCCTGCCGCCGGTCTGACGGCAGGCGCAAAGCTGAAACCTCAAGCGCCGCGCTGCGCCTCGTAGGCCTGCAGGTGGCAGTAGGCTGCCTGCAGCAGCGGTGCTGATTGCCCGGCGGCAAGTGCACGGCCCAGCATGTCGCCGACGATGTGTGCGGCTTCCACGCGCTGCCCGGCTTCCAGATCACGCAGCATCGATGCCTTGATCGGCGAGCCGGGTCTGGTGATCGCGCCCAGTGCGATTTCCTGTGCCTTGGCGGGGATCGGCTGCCCGGCCTGCGCGGCGACCGCAAGGCATTCGGCGTACAGGGCCTGCATGAAAACTGTGCCGTGGTCACTGGCAACGATGCTGCCGACATCGGCGCGCATCAGGCAGGTGCCGGCCGCCAGCGCGGTCAGGAAGGTGTACTTGATCCATTGTTCCTGGGTGATATCGGCCGAGGCGACATGGTCGATGCCGGCCTGTTCGCAGGCCTTGGCCAATGCAGCGACGCGTGCGCTGTCGGTTGCGCCATCGCGCTCGCCGAAGGTGATCTTCGCTGGCTTGTCCAGGTGCAGCACGGCACCGTCCTCGGCCTTGGTTGCGCTGATGAAGCACAGGCCGCCAAGTACGTTTGCACGGCCGAAGCGCGCATCCAGCGCAGCGTAGTGACGCAGGCCGTTGAGGATGGGCAGCACGGTGGTGTTGGCGCCAACCGCAGGCGCGATGGCATCGATCGAGCTGTCCAGGTCATAGGCCTTGCAGCTGAGGATGACCAGGTCGAAGGGCTGCGCTTTGGCCAGTTCTGGCAGGGCATCGGCAGTGACGTGGGCGACCGGGAATGCCGCATCGCCGAGCGGGCTGCGGATCACCAGGCCATCGCGGTCCAGTTGCGCAGCGCGGTTGGCGCGCACCAGGAAGGTGACATCAACGCCGGCCTGCGCCAGCCGTCCGCCAAAGTAACCACCGGTGCCACCGGCACCGAGAATCAGGATGCGCATCAGCTTGGATATCCATCGACAAAGGGGAGTGGGAACATCATAGGCGTTGCTGCCGCAGATTCTGTGGGGGCGGCATAAGCCGCGAAGCTGAGATTGCTTCCGGGCACAGAAAACATGGTTCGCAATATCCTGGATGCAGCGTCATCTTGGTTTGAATTTGTGCGAGCTTCGCGGCTTACGCCGCTCCCACAAGAACCAAAGCAAAGAGCCAAAGAAAGAAGGCGCCTTTCGGCGCCTTCTTTCAGCTACGCAGGCCTACGCCCCGGCGCAGCAGCCACAGGGCCAATGCGGTGAGCACGCCAACAAACCCCAGCATCAACGCATAGGACACCCACAACGGCACATCGCTGCTGCCCAGCAGGCCGTAGCGGAACGCGTTGACCATGTAGAAGATCGGATTGGCGTGGGTCATCGCCTGCGCCCAACCCGGCAACAAGGTCACCGAGTAGAACACGCCGCCCAGGTAGGTCAGCGGGGTCAGGATGAAGGTCGGTACGATCGCCACGTCATCGAACTTCTTCGCATAGACGGCATTGATGAAGCCGGCCAGCGAGAAGATGGTCGCGCCCAGCAGCACCGTGCTCAGCGTCACCAGCGGGTGCGGGATGCGTACCGGGGTGAAGAACATGGCGATGATCAGCACGATCACGCCAACCATCAGGCCACGCAGCACCGCGCCGGCCACATAGCCACCGAGGATCACCCAGTTCGGCATCGGGCTGACCAGCAGTTCTTCGATATGCCGGCCGAATTTGGCACCGAAGAACGAGGAGCTGATGTTGCCGTAGCTGTTCTGGATCACGCTCATCATCACCAGGCCCGGCACGATGAACTGCATGTAGCTGTAGCCGCCCATCTGGCCGATCTTGGAGCCGATCAGGCCGCCGAAGATCAGGAAGTACAGGGTCATGGTGATCGCCGGCGGCACCAGGGTCTGGCCCCAGATGCGCAGGATGCGGTTGACCTCGCGGCGAACGATGGTGCCCAGCGCCACCCAGTTGCGGCTGCTGTCGGTCACGGGAACGGGGGTACTCATGCGGCGGTGTTCTCCAGGTTGCCGGTGAGCCGAACGAACAGCTCCTCCAGGCGGTTGCTCTTGGTACGCATCGAGCGCACGCGGATGCCGGCGGCATTCAGGGCGTCGAAGACACGGTTGAGGTCCATCGCGCGTGGCATGTCCAGGTCCAGCGTATGCGCGTCGGTGGCGATCAGGGTGGCGCCTTCGATCTGCGGCAGCTGCGCAGGCAGTTCACCGTCGATGTCGAACAGGAAGCCTTCCACATCGAGCTTGGCCAGCAGGCCACGCATCGGGCCCTGCTCGACGATCTGGCCGTGGTTGATGATGGCCAGGTTGCGGCACAGCTGCTCGGCCTCTTCCAGGTAATGCGTGGTGAGGATGATGGTGGTGCCGGCGGCGTTGATTTCCTGCAGCGTCTTCCACATGTCGCGGCGGATCTCGATGTCCACGCCAGCGGTGGGTTCGTCGAGAATCAGCAGGCGCGGCCGGGTCATCATCGCGCGGGCAATCATCAGCCGGCGCTTCATGCCGCCGGACAGGGTGCGGCTCATCATCTGCGCCTTGTTCCACAGATGCGCGCGCTTGAGTTCCTGCTCGGCGCGGACCTCGGCCTCGGCACGCGGAATCCCGTAGAAGCCGGCGTAGTTCACCAGGATGTCGAAGGGCTTCTCGAACAGGTTGAAGTTGATTTCCTGCGGTACCAGCCCGATCAGGCGCATGGTCGCGCTGCGTTCGGCCACCAGGTCGCTGCCGAACACCTGTACCTGGCCTTCGCTCAGGTTGACCAGTGAAGAAACGATACCGATCAGGGTCGACTTGCCCGCGCCATTGGGGCCGAGCAGGGCGAAGAAGTCGCCCGGGGCGACCTCCAGCGACACGCCTTTCAGCGCCTGGACGCCGTTGTCATAGGTCTTGCGCAGGTCGGTGATGCGCAGCGCAGCGATGCTGGTGGGGGTACGGGAGTCCAATCTTGGGCCTTCGCGCCGGGTACAGGCGTCGGATAAGTGCAGGCGGCTATTATAGGAGGCCCCGTGGTCCATACCCGGTTACACACTGTTCCCCTCCTGTGCCAATCCAATTCCCCCTCAAGCTGGTCGGCCGCCACATGCTGGCGCCCAGCATCGGCCACTACCAGTTCGTCCGTGACGACGGTCAGCCGCTGGATTTCCTGCCCGGCCAGTTCATTCAGGTTCACTTCGAGTACGCCGATGGCACCCCGGCCAAGCGCAGCTATTCGCTGGCCACCATCCACGACCACGCCTTGGGTCCGGGCGACGCGGTGGAAATCGCGGTCAGCTTCGTCCCCGGCGGCGCTGCCACGGCCCTGTTCGAGGGCATGGCATTGGGTGACCACATCAGTGGCAGCGGTCCGTTTGGCCGTTTCTGCCTGCAGCCGGGCGATCACAATGCCCGCTATGTACTGATCGCCACCGGCACCGGCGTCACCCCCTACCGTTCGATGCTGCCGCAGCTGCAGGCGGCGATGGTCGAGCGCGGTGTGGAAGTGGTGTTGCTGCAGGGTGCTCGCAGCCCGGAAGAGCTGCTGTACAGCGACGATTTCTACGCCTTCGCCGCCGCCAATCCCGGCTTCCGCTACATGCCTTGTCTGTCGCGCGAACTGCCGGAAACCCCGCACGTCGATGTCCGCAAGGGCTACGTGCAGCAGCAGTTGGCCGAAATCGCCCTGGATCCGGCCCGCGATATTGCCTACCTGTGCGGCAACCCGAACATGGTCGATAGTTGCGTGGAAGTGCTGAAGGCAGCCGGCTTGCCGATGCCGCAGATCCGTCGCGAGAAGTACGTCAGCCCGCCCGCGCCGAAGCCGGCTGCCGAGCGCGTCTGAGCCGCTCCCTTGGTATGCGGTGGAGACCTGATCTCTGCCGGCCAAGGGTGTGCGTTGCACGTAAGGCAATGGGCGACATGGCGCCCAGGGTGCAGCGCATCCTCATCAGCAGGTTGCGATCGATACGACAATCACTGCAGATTTTGCATCGGTCCATTGTCGGACCAATGGCTCGGTGCGCGCAGCGTTGATACGAGAACCTCGGTGGCCTGCATTGCATAAGAGCTATCGAAGACAAACGCATGTACTCAAAAGCGCACTTGGAGGAAACGGCTTTTGCCATGGCGGATACACGTTTTGCCATTTCGAAAGCGCTTGTGTGTTGTGTGATTGCGATCGCGATTGACGTCCAACTGAATTCGCATGGGCAGCGCTAATGTTCCCCGCAAGACGCAAGGGAGCAGCAGGCAATGACAGCGGAACTGGCCACTTTTTTCGCGGCTATCAGCATCGTGGTGAGCTTTGGCATTGCCTTGGGCTTCTCTCTGGTATTGCTGGTATTGCCGCATAGCCCGGCATTGCGTGCATGGGTGGCAAGCCTGTGGCTGTTGGCGCTGTCGGTGTGCTTCCAACTGATTGTCCCGCCACCGATCGGCTGGCAGTTGATGCTGCTGGTCATGCTGTCATCGCTGTTTGGCGCGGCGCTGTTGATAAAGGGTGTCGCCCTGCACGCTGGCCGGCGGCTGCCCATCTGGAAACCGATGCTGGTGATGGGGCCGTTCTTCCTGGCGCTGTTGATCGATGCACAGCTGCTGCATGTCAGCGGCATGCAACGCAATCTGTCGAACCTGTCGGCACTGGTGATGTACACATGGCTCACCTGGATGTTGCTGCGCGATACGCCGCAGAGCCTGCGTCTGAGTTATCGCCTGGCGGGCGGCGTTTTCATCCTGCATATGCTGTTCTGTCTCTACGGCCTGGGGTTCTCTGACGAAGCTTCCGGCAGTAACGCAGACGAGCGTTCCTCCGCTGTGCTGCTCAGGATTTGCGGCGGCATCGTGTTGTTGATGGCGCAGTGCTTCGCGTTGATGTTGCTGCTGGTGGAGCAGTTGTTCTGCGAGCTGCGTGACCGCGCCACGCATGACAGCATGACCGGATTGCTCAATCGGGCAGCCTTGATGGCAGAGGGCCGCAAGCGGCTGGCCGAGGCCGCCACAAAAGGGCGGCCGTTTGCGGCCTTGATCATCGATCTGGATCACTTCAAACGCATCAACGACAGCTGGGGGCATCCGGCGGGGGACGATGTACTGATGCATTTCTCCAAGCTGGTGCGCAGCTGTGTTGGCGACCGGGACAGCCTGCTGTGTCGCTACGGCGGTGAGGAGTTCGTGCTGTTGTTACCCGGTGCTTCGGCAGCCGAGGCGATGACGGTGGCGCAGGAAATTTTGACGACGGTGCGGGCTGCCAGCGTGATCGCGGCTGGGCAGCCACTGCGCTATAGCGTCAGCATCGGAGTGCACGAGGCGTGCGTTGCCACGACGTTGGAGCATGTGCTGACCCATGCTGACGCGGCCTTGTACCAGGCCAAAGCAGCCGGCCGCGACCGCGTCTGCATCGCTGGGGCCAGCGACCTGGTCGGGGTGCGATGGAATCCTTCCACGCGGCAGGCGGCGATGGGCTGAGCTTTGCTGGCAGGTATCGGCAAGGCCGCACTCCTGCTTGTAAAGGACGCTTGACAGAAGGTCGATGCTGGTATCAGGATGTGTCAAGCATCCTTTACAGGCCTGTCATGAGCACCTTTTGCAGTAGCCGAGCGTTGCGCACTGTGGTTCCGGCAGGGGCCACCAGCATCGCAGCGCAGTTGTGCCGCAGGTCGCCATCGCCGTCCGCAGGCAGGAACTGGCCATGAAGCGCAACGCCGTTTCCCTGTGGTTGCTGTTGGCAGCTGGGGTTCTGGCTGTCGTCGGCGCATTGTTGAACGCCTATGCATCCTCGCGCGTCGGTAGTTATGCCGTGGGGACCTTGTTCGGCACAGCCTTGGGCCTGGCCGCCGCCGCCGCGTTGCGCCGGTTGATGCCCGACGGCTGCGATGCCGCGCCGGCCAAGCTGCGCAAGCGCTATACCCGTGAGGTGATGCTGGCGATGGGCGGCTATGTGGTGTTGCTGGTGCTGTCGATCCTGCTGCTCAAGCGGGTCGAGGACGGCCTGCTGCGCGCCTTGATCGCCTTGCTGCCGGTGCCGCCGATGATGCTGGTGCTGCGGGCGATGATCCGCTACATCCGCGATGCCGATGAGCTGCAGCAGCGCATCGAGCTGGAGGCGGTGAGCTTCGCCACGGCATTCATTTCGCTGGTATACCTGACAGGGGGCTTTCTGCAGTCGGCCAAGGTCATCGATGTACCGTCCAACGTGGCGATGATCTGGGTGTTTCCCTTGGTGTGCCTGTCGTACGGGCTGGCCAAGGGTGTTGTCGCGCGGCGTTACCACTGAGCCGGGACGATGGATAACCGATTGCGCGAGCTGCGCGAGGCCAGGGGCTGGTCGCAAGGCGAATTGGCCGAGCAGCTGGAGGTATCCCGGCAGACCATCAATGCGTTGGAGACCGGCAAATACGATCCCAGCCTGCCGCTGGCCTTCCGCATCGCCCGTCTGTACGAAAGCCGGATCGAAGAAATTTTCTTTCCTGATGTCACATAGCTGCCGCGCCCGCGTCTGGATGCAGGTAGACCCGTTTTCTTTTCAACTGTGAGGGGCTGTTCCGATGATGTCCCGTAAGACCCAAACCATCCTCGCCCTGGCCGTGATCGCCGGCATCGTCGGTTACCGCCTGGTGCGGTCAACCGATACGCCGGCGTCAGCGCCTGCCGCGGCCGGCACCACCGATGTTGCGGCCGTAGCCAGCAAGCCGCAGACGCTGGGCAGCTTGAACTTCCAACCCTGCAGCCTGAGCTCGGCCGGCAGCCGCGACAGCCTGGAAGCACAGTGCACCACGCTGGAAGTGCCCGAAGACCGGGCAAATCCGCAGGGCCGCAAGATCAGTTTGAACATCGCCTGGGTCGCACCCGAGAAGGAAAGCGACCTGCAGCCAGACCCGGTGTTCTTCCTCGCCGGTGGCCCGGGCCAGGCCGCGGTTGCTACCTATCCGCAGGTGGACGCTGCATTTGCCGAGGTGCGCAAGCACCGCAACGTGATCCTGGTCGACCAGCGCGGCACCGGCAAATCCAACCTGCTGGCCTGTGACACGCCGGATGATGCCGATTTCACCACGGCGTCTATGCAGGCAGCAGCACAGAACTGCGCCACCCAACTGTCGCAGAAGGCGGATCTGCGTTTCTACACCACCACCGAGGCGGTGGCGGATCTGGATGCGGTGCGCCAGGCCATCGGTGCGAGCCAGATCAACCTGGTCGGTGTCAGCTACGGCACCCGCGTGGCCCAGCAGTACGCCATGCGCCATCCGCAGGCCACGCGCAGCATCGTGCTCGACTCGGTGGTGCCGAACAGCCTCCAGCTGGGCAATATCTTCGCGCGCAACCTGGATGATGCACTGGCGCTGCAGTTCGCCCAATGCACCAAGACCGCCTCGTGCAAGGACAAGCTGGGTGATCCACGTGCCGAGCTGGACACGCTGCTGGCCAAGCTGCGCGCGCAGCCGGTGACGGTGCAGTACCGCGACGCCAGCACCGGCGAACAGCAGCAAGGCGAGCTGCGTGCAGAAACCGTTGCTGGCCTCGTCCGCATGTACGCCTACATGCCGGCTGCCGGCGCGTTGCTGCCCAAGCTCATCCATGAAGCCAATGGCGGCCGCTACGACAACCTGATGGCGCTGACGCAGATGCTGCAGGGCGAGATGAAGGATGCCATGGCCATGGGCATGCAGCTGTCGGTGGTGTGCAGCGAAGACAAGGGAGGCATGGTCGCCAACGGTGCCGACGCGGACACCGTGCTCGGCAACCAGATGGCCGAAGCCATGGGCGCGATGTGCGCCAGCTGGCCCAAGGGCACGGCACCGGCCGACTTCCACAAGCCGCTGGCCGGCAAGGTGCCGACGCTGGTGCTGGAAGGCGAGTTCGATCCGGTCACGCCGCCGCGCTATGGCGAGGAAGTGGTCAAGCACCTGGATAACGCGCGTCTGTTCGTGCTGCGTGGCCAGGGCCACAACGTCATCGGCGCTGGCTGCATGCCCAAGCTGTTCGCGCAGTTCATCGAGAAGACCGACCCGAAGGCGCTCGACGGCGCCTGCCTGGAAAAACTCAACTACGTGCCGCCGTTCACCAGCTTCAATGGCTGGGAACCGTGACATCACCGCATCACTGAGGAACCGCTTACATGATCGTTGCAGAACGACTTCGCAAGACCTTCCCCGGCAGGGGCAAGGACAAGACGCCGGTGATCGCCGTGGATGACGTGGGTTTCACCGCCCATGATGGCCAGATCACCGGTCTGCTCGGCCCCAATGGCGCCGGCAAGACCACCACGCTGCGCATGCTGTACACGCTGATGACGCCGGAAAGCGGTCGCGTGCTGGTCGATGGTATCGACGCCGCAGTCGATCCCAACGCAGTGCGCCGCAGCCTTGGTGTGTTGCCGGATGCGCGCGGCGTGTACAAGCGCCTCACCGCCCGCGAGAACATCGACTACTTCGGTGAACTGCATGGCATGAGTTCGGCCGCCATCGTCGAGCGCACCGCGCGCCTGGCCAAGGCGCTGCAGATGGAGGATTTCCTCGATCGTGCCACCGAAGGTTTCAGCCAGGGCCAGCGCACCAAGACCGCCATCGCCCGCGCGCTGATCCACGACCCACGCAACGTCATCCTCGATGAGCCGACCAACGGCCTGGACGTGATGACCACCCGCGGCCTGCGTGGCTTCCTCAAGGAGCTGCGCGAGGAAGGCCGCTGCGTGATTTTCTCAAGCCACATCATGCAGGAGGTCGCCGCGCTGTGTGACCGCATCGTGATCGTCGCGCAGGGCAGGGTGGTTGCCCAGGGCACACCGGATGAGCTGCGCGAGCAGGCCCACGAGACCAACCTGGAAGACGCGTTCGTGAAACTGATCGGCAGCGAGGAGGGCCTGCACGCATGAGCCAGACTGGATATTTCCGCGCCATCTTCACGGTGATGCGCAAGGAGCTGCGCGATTTCGCCCGCGACCGCCGCACCTTCCTGCTTACCTTGCTGACCGCGCCGCTGCTGTACCCGTTGCTGTTCCTGGGCATGAACAAGCTCACCAACCTGCGTGCCGAGACGCAGTTGGAGAAGGACTTGAGCATCCCGGTGGTGGGCATCGCCCGTGCCCCGAACCTGGTCGCCTTCCTGGCCAGCCGCGGCATCAATGCCACCGAAGCGCCGGCTGACTACGAAGCACTGATCCGCAGCCAGCGCGAAGACCTGGCCTTGGTGATCGACGAGAACTTCGCCGCCGACTGGCAGGCCGGCAAGCCGGCCAAGGTGGAGATCGTCGCTGATACCACGCGCCGTACCGGAGACGTGCAGATCGCCCGCGTACGCAATGTGCTGACGGCCTACGGGCAATCGGTGGGGGCCTTGCGTTTGTTGGCTCGTGGCGTCAATCCGATGGTGGCCGCGCCGGTCAATGTCGGCACCCGCGATCTGGCAACGGCCGAAGCCAAGCGCGGCATCTTCTTGTCGGTGGTATTGCCGCTGGTGCTGATGTTGTTCGCCTTCATCGGCGGCTCGCATCTGGCCATGGACACCACCGCCGGTGAACGTGAGCGGCAGTCGCTGGAGCCCTTGCTGGCCACGCCGGCAGCACGCGGTGCGTTGGTCAGCGGCAAGATGCTGGCAGCGGTGGTGCTGGGTCTGGCGTCGATGCTGCTGATCCTGGTCTCGTTCAAGGTCAGTGCCAGCATCGGCGGTGGTGCGGCGCGCTCGCTGGACGTGAGCTTCGCGGCGATGGGCAAGCTGCTGGTGATCCTGCTGCCGCTGGTGCTGATCGGCACCGCCCTGCTGACCTGCCTGTCGGCCAGCTCCAAGAGCATGAAGGAAGCGCAGAGCCACATGGTCTGGCTGATGTTGCTGCCGATGCTGCCGGGCTACGCACTGATGGCCTACCCGCTGAAGGACACCCAGCTGTGGCAGTACGCGGTGCCGTTCCTGTCGCAGAACCAGATGCTGGTGAAGGTCACCCGCGGCGAGATGCCATCGGCCACGCAGTGGGCGGTGTATCTGGGTGCCTCGGTGCTGCTGGCAGTGCTGCTGTGGGCGGTCGCGGTATGGCGTTATCGCCAGGAACGCCTGGCAATCTCGGGCTGATCCTCTGTAGTGGGGGGGGCGGGGGGGGGGGGGGGGGGGGGGGGGGCGGGGGGGGTCGCCGGGCGCCGGCGGGCGGCCCACCCCGACCGGCCGCCGAGCGCCAGCCGCGGGCG
>NZ_JBRREG010000105.1:0-14329 GCF_056760155.1 Stenotrophomonas sp. STEN022 | reverse complement strand
CTCCTAATACCCACCACCCCTCTTTTTCTCTGGGGGGGGGGGGGGGGGCCCGCCCCCCCCCCCCCCCTCCCCCCCCCCCCCCCCCCCCCCCCCCCCCCCCCCCCCCCCCCCCCCCCCCCCCCACAACAGCCCGCATCAAGGCCCCTGCACGTGCTGCAAAATCGCCTTGGCCAGACCTTCGTAATCGCCTTCAAAATGATGATCACCAGGCAGCTTGATCAACTGCGCGCTGCCAACCGGCAGCTTCGGGCACAGCGCATCATCGTCGTCGGCACCATAGATGCACAGCGTGCGATCGGCGGCCATGCGACGTATTTCAGGCGCGATTGGCAGGCCGTCGTCGCCGCCGCTGGAGATCCAGTTGCTGACATGGAACTCATAGTCGGCAGTTTCACCCACCGACATCAGTGCGGTCATCCGCAGCATCTGTGCGCTAGCCGGCGGCAGCTTGTTGATAGCGGCGGGCAGTACATCGGCACCCTGCGAGAAACCAATCAACAGCAGCTTCGGTCGCCGCCAGTGGTTGGCGTAATAGCGCGAAATCCGGTCCAGATCCGCTGCAAACCCCGCCGGGGTACGTTCGCTCCAAAAATAACGCAGCGAATCCACACCGACCACGGGAATACCGGCCTGCGCCAGCGCGCCCGCCACGTCCTTGTCCAAGCCCGCCCAGCCGCCATCGCCGGATACAAATACAGCGAAGGTGTCGCCCTGCCCGCTGGCCGGCACCTCCACCAGCGGCAGACCGTCCAGATCCTGCGGTACCGCAGGCAGGCTGACACCGCGCTGTGCACCCAGTACCCGCGCCGCGGCGACTTCGCCGGGTGTAGCCCTGCCAGCGTGGGTTCGCGCGAACTCGCGCGCCAACGGCACGCCAGCGATGAAAGCCGCTACCGCCGCCTCGGGACAAGCCTGGCCCTTGCCTGCAGCTGCGTTCAGCCAAGGAAAGCGCACCGGCTGCGGCAACAGCCTGCGGCCCTTGATGGCACCGCCGCAGGTCATCGTGGCGTTGTGCAGCTGCGGACAGAAGCCTTCGGTCAGCAAGCCGGCGAACACATCCGGATCGGCCTGGGTGGCCACCGCATACGCCAATGCCGCACCGGCACCATCACCGCCAAGGATAGGTAGGCGGTAGGTCGGCACGTGGTAATACGCCTGCACGTAGCGCGAAAAATTCTCCACATCGCCTGCCGAGAAGCCGCACTTGCCCCCTTCCTTGGCGAGCACCTGATAGAGATGGCGGGTGTCGATGTCTACCACCATCGCGCCGTCATCACGCAAGGCCTGCAGCCGCGCCAGATGCTCAGTAGAGGCCCCGCCATCACCGAACCACAGCACCACGCGTTGCGCCGGCCCACTGGGCAGCAGCACCGGCACCTGTTCGAATCGGCCATGACTGACCTGCTCCGCCGCCATTACCGGCGTCGCCAACAGGCTCAGCGCCAGCACACCCATCCCCCACATCACACGTGCCATGCAAAGGCCTCTGGAAACATGCGGCAAAGCCTACGCCCATAGCGGGCAGAAAGATGTCGAAAGCGCCAGCTCAGGCCTGTGCTTCAGGGTGACGCTCGGTCCATTCGGCCAGTTTCCGCCGGTAAGCCAACAATTCATCTGTATACAAATCCAGCACGCACAGCGGGCAACCGCTGCCACAGCACTCGTTCGGACCCGGCGCTTCCGGCGGTTGCGGACGCGGATCCGGATCGGGCATGGCGGGGGCTTGGACGGGCAGTTCGTTCATTGCGGCGGCCGGTTCGGCCTGATCAGCAGCGGGACAACCCGCATTTTAGCCAAAGCACGGGCTCAGGCCGTGGCCCGTCGTAGATTGGAACGCGCCGCCACGTCGTAACGTTCATGGAAAAAGTCGCTGAAAAAGATGCGCGGCTGAGCCAATAGCTTCTTCAGGAAACGCCGCCGGTTGAGCCGGAACAGGAAGCCTGGCACCTTGCCCTGGTATTCCTCGGCGATGCCACGGTCATAGGCGTCGAAGACCGCCTCCGGTGCGCCCAGGATGGCCATATCGCTGTCCAGGAACAGCGCCGCATCGGTGTCCAGCCCGTCGCCACTCAGGCTGCCATGACGTGCGGTGAGTTCAATCAGTTCCATCACCCGTGCCACATCCACTTCCGCATCCGGTAGCCAACGCGCAATACCGGACGCAGCCAATTGTGCCGAGCGCGTCTCGTTGTCACCGCGCCCAGCCTCGTAGATCGCATCGTGGTAAAGCGTTGCCAGCAACACTTCCAGCGGCTGCTGCCAGCCAGGGCCGGCAGCCACATCGCGGTAGTGCTGCAGCACTGCCTGCACATGGCCGAAGTTGTGATACGCACGCGGCGGTTGTGCGTAAGCGGTTTTCAGTTCGGCCAGCAGCGGTGGCGGCAGGGTCTGCAGCAAGTCATTCATGCCAGCATCTTGGCACGAAGCTGCGGGGCAGACGTAACGCTGAGAAAACGCAAGAATCCACCATGAAACGCTTGCGCTGCTCGCGGCACAGTGCGCTCAGCCCAGCTGCCAACGGCCTTCGATCTGGTAACGCCCTTGCCCGAGGAAACTGCGCACCAGCACGAATTCACGCACGAACCAGCGCAACGGCTGCACCGGCTGGATCGGCAGGCGGCGGCGGTCGTACAGCAGGGTCATATGCGGGGTGAAACGCGGGTCCAGCTTGCCGCCCACGCCCTGCAGGCAACGCGCCAGTTCCTCATGCAATCCGTTCAACAGCTCGGCACCGTATTCGCTGCGCAGCACGAACGGGTTCTGCCGGCTGCCGGCAAAGCTGCCCACCTGATCAAAGCAGACCTCGAACTCAGGCATGCGCACCCGCGCTGCCGCCTGCCGCACCTTGGGCAGCAGACTTGGTGGCAGGCCCGCGTAATCACCAAGGTGGTGCAGAGTGACGTGCAAGCGCTCAGGCGCCAACGGATGCCCGAGCAAGCCATGTTCCTCGCGCAGGCCATCGGCCAACTCGGCGGCCCGCTCAGCCGTGAGCGCATCGGGCATCACCGCGAAGAACAGGCGTTCGGTTGGAATGTCGCTGCCCAGGCCCAGGGTCATCTGGGCCTCGGTGGAGGAAAGCTGCTTCGTCATGGTCTGGTATCGAAAGCCGGCTGCCGTACCCGCTCCGTCGCGGCGGCCACTACTGTCTTGGGCCGCGGATACTAGCAGACCACGCCGGCCTCGGCCCGGCCATGGCGAAAATTTAGCCACCGCCCGGCGAGCCAAGCCGCACAAGGGCTGCCAATAGTTATCCACATGTTTGCACAGGGCTGGTCCACACCCGCTGTGGATTTGTCCCCTGCCTGCTTCCATATCCCCGTAACAGGCCTACACTGGGCAGGTCGCAGCAAACTCCGGGTGATCGCCATGATCGGTTGGAACGCGTTGGTCCTGCTCGTTGCCAGCAGCGTTGCCTTGGCTGCGCCAACGCCAACGCCAGTCCCCGCTCCGGTCCCCAGCCCGGAACAGGTAATGGCGATCCCGCCGGAAGTGCGGGTGCTGCTGCGGGATCGGGTACTCAAGGTGGCCAATTCACCGGAGCAACGCCTGCAACGATTGGTCGAGCTGGTGTTCCGCCCGGAGGGACTGGGCCTGGAGTACGACACTGAAGCCACACTCACCGTCGCCGAGACCTGGCAACAACACCGTGCCAATTGCCTGTCCTTCACCTTGTTGTTTGTCGCCCTGGCCCGCGAGATCGGTCTGGACGCGCACATGCAGGAGGTGGGGCAAGTGGTGTCCTGGTATCAGGACCAGGGGCTGATCTTCAATGCCGGCCACGTCAATGTAGGCATGCGTGTGGATGGACGCCCGGCAACCCTGGATCTGGACAGCAACGTACTGTACGACCGCCGCGGCCCACAGCCGATCAGCGACCGCCGCGCGCTCGCCCACTTCTACAACAACCGCGGCGCCGAGCAGCTGGCCACACACGACTACTCCGGTGCCCGCGCCTATCTCGACGCTGCGCTGCGCATGGACCCGCGTTTTGTACCGGCTTGGAGCAACCTTGGAGTGCTGGATTCACGCGAAGACGACCTCAATGCCGCTGCCAGGGATCTGGAAACCGCGCTGTCGATCGACAGCTCGCACGCCCCAGCCCTGCACAACGCAACAAAGCTTTATCAACGCATGGGCGACACAAACCGCGTGGCGCAGATGGAGACGCGGCTGGAACAGGTGCGCATACGCGACCCGTTCTATCAATTCATGCAGGGAAACACCGCCGAGCGCAACGGCGATTACTCATTAGCGGCGCACTACTACCGCGAGGCAGTGCGCCTCTACAGCAAGGCCCACCAATTCCATTTCGGGCTGGCCCGTGCCTATTTCCTCGCCGGCAACAACCGCCTGGCCGAGCGCGAGATGGCGCGAGCTCGTGATCTTGGCGGCGATCAACTACGTGCGGTGTACCAATCAAAACTGGAAGGCATCCGTCGCCTTGAAGCACGCCACGTGGCGCGCTGAACGCGCGCCGCTGGCTACTTGAACAACGCAAGCCGATTCAGGCCTTGCGCAGGAAGCAGGTTTTCAACACCAGGCCCTTGATCTTGTCCGAGTTGCCTTCGATGTTCTCGGCATCGTCTTCGACCAAGCGGATGTTTCGGATCACCGTGCCCTGCTTGAGTGGGATCGATGAGCCCTTGACCTTCAAATCCTTGATCACGGTGACGGTGTCACCGGCCACCAGCACATTGCCGTTGCTGTCGCGCACCACCAGCGTGGATTCGGCCGCCTCGCCCGCGGTCCATTCATTGCCGCAATCGGCACAGATCCACAGCGCGCCATCGGCATAGACGTTTTCCAGCGAACACTGCGGGCAGGAAGTAACAGACATGGGGGACTCCCGTACATTGAATAACTGCTCATTGTAGCCGTTCAGGTCACAATCGCTCCCGGCAGCACCGAGCGAAGGCCTATGCCCCATAGCTGACGACAGTCCGTATCAGCACGCAGCAGGGCACAAATCGTCACCCAGGGGCTTGGCCGACGGTCTGATCGTGCTGATGACCATGGCCATTCAGGCTGCGCGCATACCCGGAAAATCGTGATGCTGCTCATGATCGCGCAGGGCTCGAGACCGGAAACAGCCGTTCTCGACCCACATGTGAAGCCAGCCGTGCGGCGGCGTAGTACAGTGCGCGGCCGATTCAGCAGCAAGACGCGCAGGCATCATGAAACTCGGCATCGACTTCGGCACCAGCAACTCGGCCGCCGCCGCCCATATCGACGGCAAGGTGGTCCCGGTCAGCTTTGGTGAGGCCCAGCAGTTCCGCACCACGGTGTACTTCCCCGAGGTGATGCGCGACCCCAACGACTTCGAACTGACCCCGGCACTGGAAGCGCAGGTCGATGACCTGATCGAATCCGGCCGCCGCGACGCCCGCGCGGTCGGCAATACGCGCAGCCATGAGCAGCTGCGCAGCGATGCCATCCGCGTGGTCCGAAGGCAGTGGATGGAAGAACGCATCCGCGAACCGCGCAGCTCCACCACACTCCTGCAGAACGCGGTTTACGGTGACGACGCGCTGGAAGCCTACTTCGAAGAGAACGAAGGCAACCTGGTGCAGAGCCCGAAGTCGATGCTGGGCTACAACCTGCATCCGCGCGCCAAGCAGACCATCACCGGTATTGCCACCCATATCCTCGAACACATCCGCCTGACCGCCTCGCGCCAGCTGCAAAGCAACGTGCGCAGCGCCCTGCTCGGTCGGCCAGTGCAGTTCCGCAGCTCGATCGGCGCGGCCGGCAACGACCAGGCGCTGGATATCCTGCGCAGCGCGGCGATGGCGGCCGGGTTTGACGAGGTGGACTTCCTCGAAGAACCGGCAGCCGCGGCCATGCACTACCACGCGGTCAGCAGTGAACGCCACGAAGCAGTGATCGTCGACGTCGGTGGCGGTACCACTGATATCGCCCATGCCAGCGTTGGCGGCAACGCCGCGCCGCAGATCCACCGCGCCTGGGGTATTGCCCGTGGCGGTACTGATATCGATCTGGCGCTGAGCCTGGCCGGCTACATGCCGCTGTTCGGCCGCGGCATCACCCGCGTACCTGCGCACCACTATGTGGAGGCCGCGATGGTGCAGGACATGACCCGCCAGCGTGACTTCCGCCAGCACAACTACGATGCCGTCGACTTGCCCTATGGCGCGCGCCTGCAGGCCTTGCAGGACACCGGCAATACCGCGCGCCTGTACCGCGCGGTGGAGCAATGCAAGATCGCCCTGAGCAGCCAGCCCAACCACAGCAGCACGCTGGATTTCATCGAAGCAGGGCTGTCGGTCGACATCGATGCGCCGCATCTGACGACGGCTGCTGGTGGCTACCTGGGCGAGCTGGAGACATTGCTGCAGCAGGTGCGTGCCGATATTGGCCACGACCCGGCGGCGGTGTTCCTGACCGGCGGCATGTCGCGCGCCGGTTATATCCAACAGGCTGCTGCGGCAGCGTTCCCGAGCGCCAAGCTGGTGCATGGCGACCCATCGTTCGGCGTGGTGCAGGGCCTGGCGCTGGCGGCAACGACAAATGGCGCGGTTGTGGCCCCTGTGGGAGCGGCGTAAGCCGCGAGGCTGGGGATCCAGAAGCCCAAAAGCTTTACCCCTCCCCAACCCTCCCCTTTGCTTCGCAAAAGGGAGGGGGCAGAAGCCTCCCTCCCAAACCCTCCCCTTGCCTGCGGCAAGGGGAGGGAGTCAATCAACGATCCAGACTCACCCGCACGCCACCCGAATGCGACTGGATGGAGATATCGCCGTCGCCACCACCAATCCGCGCGTCCAGGTTCTTGCCCGGCCCATAGCGCGGGCTCTCCACCTGGCCTACGTCGGAGCGGATGCTGCCGCTGAACGTGCTGACCTTCAATTGCGCCGACGTGCTGGCCGGCAGGCTCAGTGAAACCGAGCCACTCACCGTCTCCAGATTGACCCGGCCACCGGGCTGCAAACCAGCGCTGCGCACGCCCAGGCTGCCGGACACCGACTCGGCATTGAGCCGCTGCACCTTGGCCAGATCCAGGGTGATGCCGCCAGACACGGTATTGGCCGCGACCTCACCACCACTGGCACCAGCGGCATTGATGCCACCGCTGACCGTTCTGGTCTCCAGACGCGATGTCTGCAGCTGCGAGCGGATCGCGCCGCTGACCGTGGTCAACTCGGCTTCACCAGCACGGCCATTGGCAGTTATGTTGCCGCTGACGGTGCTGCTTTGCAGGCGACGCAGGTCCACGTCAGACACATCCACCATCGCGCTGACGGTACTGGTCTGCAGCTGCGCAGCGCGCGGCACGCGCAGCTCCAGCACCGCGCCACGACTGCTGCGGCCGTTCTGCGGGTAAACCACTTTCAATGCCACCCGGTTGGCGCTGCTTTCCACCTCCAGCCGCTGACCGTCGCCCAACGAGCCGGTAAGCTGCACTTCGTTGCGGTCCCAGCCACGCACGGTGACTGAACCGGCCACATTGCTCAGTTCCACGCGGCCACCGCTGGACAACGGCAGACTACGATTGACCGCAGTCTGCGCAAATGCGCTGGTCAGCGGGGCCAGCAACAGCGCTGTGGCGATCATATTGCGGATGCAGGCTTTCATCAGGTGCTCCTTCAAGTCGAGAGTCCGGTCGGGTTCACGCCCTTGCGGGTGAGTTCAAGCCGCAGCGCGTAGGTGCGCTGCAACTGTCCAAGTAAAAATGCGGCGTCCGGGCTTTGCGCGATCGCGCTGCGGATGCTGCCGGCACTTTCATCCAGTTCGCGCAGCGCCGGTTGCAGCTCGGCCGCCAGGTTGTCCTGCGGAATCGTCGCCATCGCCTGCCGGTACTGGTAGGTGATGTTGTTGGCCTGGTGCTGCAGCGACGACTCTTCCACAGCCACCGACGCCGCAGGCTGCTGCGGCAACAGCGAAACACTGGCCACACCGACCAACGCGACAACCACCGCCGCTACGGCATAACGCGGCCAGTGGCGCTGCGACGTCCGCCGCACCGGCGCAGCGTTCACAGATGGAACGGGGGCCGCATCTGTCTGCTGGTTGCGCGGGACCTGCTCCAGCTCCGCCACAATGCGCTGCCACGCCGCAGCCGGGGGTACCCGCTCTGCAGGCAGCCCGCGCAGGCGCTGCGCCAACTCATCATCGTGATCGCGGTCGTCTTCGTAGTTGTTCATCATGCGTCTCCAAGCCGCGTGCGCAGCAAACTGCGCGCACGATGCAATTGGGCCTTGGAACTGCCGACAGCCATCTGCAGTTCCACGGCGATTTCCTGGTGTTTCCAGCCTTCAATGTCGTGCAGCACCAGCACCGCGCGGGCGCGTGGCGGCAGCGTCAACAGCGCGCGTTCCAGGTCCATGCCGGTGGCATGGCAGCGCTGGGTGTCGGCCATTTCGGCCAATAGATCCATCCCGGATTCGCCGATATCCAGCGATTCAAACGTTGCCGCGCGCAGCTCCATCAGCGCCGTGTTTACTGCCAGGCGATGCAACCAGGTGGCCAACGCGCTCTCGAATCGGAACTGCGGCAGCTTGCGCCAGGCCTGGATGAAGGTTTCCTGCAGCACATCCTCGGCACGCGCCGCGTTGCCGCCGCACAACCGCCACAGCAAGGCATACAGGCGCGGCGAGTGGCGCCGGTAGATGCGCTCGTAGGCACGGGTATCACCGGCTGCGGCGGCACGGGCCAGCGCAGCGTCGTCGACGACGGGCGGTGAAGGGGCGGCGGTAGTCACGGTGGCGTCGAGCATATCCATTGGATGCGGCAAGCAGGCAAAAGGTTTAAAGCCGGTTCAATTTTCTTACCGAACTGGCCTGCCAACACGCCGCGACTGGCAGCAAACGCCACACTGGCCGACAATCAGCACTCGCCAAACCGTTGCTACCGATGTTGCGTAGCCCGGTCATTGCGCGTAGCGCCGCGTTTGGCACTGGCCTACCGTGCCGCCTCCACTGCACTGAAACACCGACGTACCGCAAGGAATTCGCATGAAGCACTACCTCCCCGCCTCGATGCAGCAATGGATTGACCCCATCAACACCGGCCTGGGCATCCTGCTGATCCTGGTCGTGGCCTGGTTGCTGCGCCTGCTGACCCGCCGCCTGCTGTCCCGGCTAGGCCGCCACTACACACTGCCGGCGCAGATCGAGATGGCGATCCGGCGGCTATCCAATTTCGTCATCGGCACGGTTGCCCTGGTTGCCATTCTGCAGACACTGAACGTAGAAGCCAGTGTGCTGTGGACCGCGTTCACCGGCTTTGCGGCGGTGGGCGCGGTGGCGTTCTTTGCCGCCTGGAGCGTTCTCTCCAACATCTTCTGCACCTTCCTGATCTTCACCACCCGCCCCTTCCGTCTGGGCGACCAGGTCGAGCTGCTGGAGAACGGCGAGAAGCCCGGCTTGAAGGGCGTGGTCACCGACATCAACCTGATCTACACCACCCTGCATGAAGTCGGCGGCCCGGTCGAAGGCACCCTGATGCAGATCCCCAACAGCCTGTTCTTCCAGCGTGGCCTACGCCGTTGGCGCGGTGGCGATGCAACGCCGACCACCGTGCAAGGCGACGGCTGAGCGGGCGCAGGCTTCGGCTCCTGTCTTGACTCGTCACCCCCGCGAAGGCGGGGATGACGGCATACAGCAAGGGCCCAAGGCAAAAGCCAGCGCCAAAGCCCTCACCCGCCTGAACACCAGTACGGCAAGAACCTGCCGATCCACAGCGTTCCGCTCGCGTCCACACGGCCCGTGCGAAAATTGCCGTCATTGAGCGACCGGCCCGGTCGCAAGCCCGCACGCAATGTCCTCCTCTCCCAATACCTCCTGCCCGGCCCCGCAGGCAGGCGACGCTTTTGCCATTGCGGAAGCCGCCCAGGCTCCACGCTCCGACCGCCAACGTTGGCTCAGCGTCATCGCCTTGGCCCTGGCGGCCTTCATCTTCAATACCAGCGAGTTCGTCCCGGTCGGCCTGCTCAGCGACATCGGCGCCGACTTCGGCAAGCCAATCGAACACGTCGGGCTGATGCTGACCATCTACGCCTGGGTGGTCGCGCTGACCTCGCTGCCGTGCATGCTGCTGACCCGCAATTTCGACCGTCGCAAACTGTTGCTGGGCGTGTTTGCGCTGTTCATTCTCAGCCATGTGCTCTCGGGCTTTGCCTGGAGTTATCCGGTCCTGATGGCCAGCCGGGTTGGCATTGCGCTGGCCCATGCAGTGTTCTGGTCGATCACTGCCTCGCTGGCAGTGCGGGTGGCACCGCAGGACAAGCGTCCGCAGGCCCTCGGCCTGCTCGCCACCGGCACTTCGGTGGCGATGGTGCTGGGCATTCCGCTGGGTCGCATCGTCGGTGAATTGCTGGGCTGGCGCATCACCTTCATGGCCATCGGTGGCGTCGCATTGCTGGTGATGCTGGTGCTGGCACGGCTGCTGCCGGCCCTGCCCAGCCACAACAGCGGCTCGGCCAGCAGCATCCCGCTGCTATTGCGTCGGCCTGCCCTGATGGCCTTGTACCTGCTGGTGATGGTGGTGGTCTCCGCCCAGTTCACCGGCTACAGCTACATCGAACCGTTCGTGCAGAAGATCGGCGGCTTCGATGCACACGTGACCACGCTGGTGCTGCTGCTGTTCGGCGGCATGGGTTTCATTGGCAGCGTACTGTTCTCACGCTATGGCCTGCGCTGGCCTCGCGGTTTCCTGCTGACCGCGATCGGCACCCTGGCTGCCAGCCTGTTGCTGCTGCGCACTGGCCTGCACAGCAGCTGGTTGCTGTATGCGCTGGTTTCGGTGTGGGGCGTGGCGATGATCAGTTTTGCTTTGTCGATGCAGTCCAAGGTGCTGAACCTGGCCTCTGACGCCACCGATGTGGCGATGGCCTTGTTCTCCGGCATCTTCAACATCGGCATTGGCGCCGGCGCGTTGATCGGCAGCCAGGTCAGCCTGCAGCTGGGCATGCAGCACATTGGGCTCGTCGGCGGCCTGATCGCCACGGCGGGCTGGCTGTGGTGCCTGTTCGCGATGCTGCGCTGGAGCGGCAGCTTCCGTCTGGGCGGCGCAACGCACTGAGCTGCCGCAGCACAAACGTTTACAGCGTGGCGGCTGCAGGTATGCTTCCGTCCACGCCGCTGCTTCCGGGGGCGCGCTACGGAGGAAGTACGTGGATCAGGACATCACTTTGCGTGACGCCAACCTCGCCGATGCAGAGGCGCTGAGCGCGCTGGTCACCCCGTTGGCGCGACACCTGCTGGACGCCGACAGCGGTGCCAGCGCACATGCTTTCCTGGCCTCGCTGACTCCTGCCAGTTTCACCGAACGGCTGACTGACAAGGACTTCGCGCATTACCTGGTGGAAGATGCCGGCACCCTAGTCGGCATGATCGCCATGCGTGGCGACAGCCATATCCATCATCTGTTTGTCAGCCGCGGCACGCGCAGGCGTGGCATTGCCCGCCTGCTGTGGGAGCACGCCCTGCGCGTGCACGGCCGCCGCGAGTACACGGTCAATTCATCCGAGATCGCAGTGCCGGTGTATGAGCGCTTTGGCTTTGTCAGCAAGGCTGCGCCGCAGACGGTCAAGGGTGTGCGCTTTGTGTTGATGGAGCGACCGCGATTGGTGCCGCGCGTGGTGCAGAAGCAGTACTTGAATGACGTTCTGCCGGTATCGGGGAAGAACTGAAGCTTTGGGCTTTTTCTGCCGTCATCCCCGCTTTCGCGAGCATGACGAGGGAAGAACTGGGGCCAGAACAACGGCCAAAGCCACAGCCATCGTTCCTAGCGCAGCTGACTGTCCTTGCTGCCGCGCCGGTTATAGCCGGCAAACGCCTCGTCCTCATCCTGCGCCTGCTGGCAGGCGATGCACAGCCTCACTCCGGGCACGGCCTTGCGCCGCGCCTCGGGAATCGGCGCATCACATTCTTCGCAATGTTCCAGCCCCGGGCCGCTGGGCATGCGGCTGCGCGCACGCTTGATCGCGTCCTCGACGGTGGCATCAATCTGATCCTGAACGGCGGTATCGCCCGCCCAACCGGTAGCCATGTCCTGCCTCCACGTACAGCAACATAGGCAAACTGCCGCCTCCGTGGACACAATTCAAGACCTCGCGGCCAGGCGTACAGCTGCCTGAACAGGATCCGCCAGCCAATGGCTACCCGCTCACCGCAGGCGTCGGCCCGCGCCAAACCGCGCGAGCACAGCGTTCACCACATCAGGTCGTCAGGCACCTGGAACTGGGCGTAGTACGCGTCGTCTTCGGCGTTGCCAGTGGAAATCGGCGTGTCCGCACTCTGGCCGTGGTCGAGCACGATCAGGCTGGCGTCACGCTCGCGTACCTTTTCCGCCGCCACGCGGGGCAGCAGCTCGAAACTGTCGCCGTGACGGGCGATCACCAGCGCGCCATTGGCCAGCTGGGTACGCAGCGCCTCGGTGACCAGCATCGTGCGGATCACTGCGCCGTCGTTGAAACGGTATTCCAGCTCGCCGGCACGCGGCAGCTTGCGGTCGGCGATGATCTGCCGGGCCTGCGCGCGCAGCTCGTCGGCGCGGCGCTGGGCGTTGTGCTCGGCGGCCAGCTGGCGGTCCTTTTCGGCCTTTTCGGCACGGGCGCGATCGGCCTCGCGCTGGCTTTCGGTCGCGTTGACCGGACCTTTGCCGTGACGCGCCTTGACCTGCTCACGCGCCACCTGCGAGACCTGTGACTTCTTCACCAAGCCAGCCTTGAGCAGCTGTTCCTGCAGTGGATTACCCTTTGCCATCGTCGTTGTTCATGGTTCTGTTGCCGAGGCTGCCATCATAGCGGCCTGCCCGGTCCTGCCCAAATGCCCATGCTTCCGCTGAAATACCTGAATGGCTATCCCGAACACCTGCAGCAGCGCGCCCGCGAGCTGCTGGACGCGGGCAAGCTGGGCGAGGCGGTACGCAAGCGCTATGCCGAACCCAACATTGTGCGCAACGACCGCCAGCTCTACGACTACGTGCAGGCCATCAAGGAGCGCCACCTGCGCCAGTCGGTGCCGCTGGGCAAGGTGTTGTACGACGGCAAGCTGCAGGTGGTGAAACACGCCTTGGGCACGCATACCGCCATTTCCCGCAACCATGGCGGCAAGCTCAAGGCCAGCCGCGAGATCCGCATTGCCAGCGTGTTCCGCGAGGCCCCGGCCGAGTTCCTGCGGATGATCGTGGTGCATGAGCTGGCGCATATCAAAGAAGCCGAGCACAACAAGGCCTTCTACCAGCTGTGCCTGCACATGGAGCCGGATTACCACCAACTGGAGTTCGACCTGCGCCTGTACCTGACCGCCTTGGAACATGAACCCGGCTGAGCCGCCCATCGCCCCGCTCCCGCCACAGCGCTACACTCCCCGCCCTTCGTAGAACCCATAGCCGCCATGACCACCCCTATTCGTCTCGACAAGCGCGTTGCCGCGCAGCTGCAGTGCTCGCGCTCGCAGGCCCAGCAGTACATCGAAGGCGGCTGGATCAGCGTCAACGGCGTGGTCGTGGAAACCCCGCAGACCATGGTCAGCGAGGAAATCATCACCCTGGCCGCCGAAGGCAGCACCGAAGCCGCTGAAGCCGCCACCTTCCTGATCAACAAGCCGGCCGGTTGCACCGCAGAACAATTGTTCGCGCTGCTGGCAGAGGACAACCGCTTTGCAGACGACGCCTCCGGCATCCGTTCGCTGCGCCGTCATTTCCAGCGCCTGGATTACCTGATGCCGCTGGACGATGCCGCCAGCGGCCTGGTCGTGATGACCCAGGATTGGCGCGTACGCCGCCACCTGCAGGAATCCGGCGCCAGCCTGGAACAGGAGTTCGTGGTCGAAGTCAGCGGCGAACCTACCCCGTGGGCGATGCCCAGGCTCACCCATGGCCTGGTCTACGAAGGCCGCAGCCTGCCGCAGGCCAAGATCAGCTGGCAAAGCGAGCAGCGCCTGCGTTTCGCGATCAAGGACGTCCGTCCGGGCCAATTGCAGTTCATGTGCAGCCAGGTTGGCCTGAAGGCCGAACAGATCCGTCGCCTGCGCATCGGCCGCATCGGGCTGAGCAAGATGCCCGAAGGCCAGTGGCGCTATCTGGCAGCCGAGCAGAAGTTCTAGGCCAAAGGCCAGCCTGGGCTTTGCAGCAGCGGCAGCGTCCTGCACCAGCAGTTTTGTGGGAGCGGCGGCAGCCGCGAAGCTGACACATCATCCGGCCACGCCACAGAACGGCATCACACCATATGCAATCGCAGGCGTTCGGCGCGCTGACGGTTCGCCGGCTTCGCGGGGGGCCCCGCGGCCCCCCCCCGCAGCGGGGTTACACCCGGGGGGTTTGCGCCCCGGGCGCCCCCCCCCCCCAACCCCCCCCCCCGCCACGCCGCCCC
>NZ_JBRREG010000104.1:0-14647 GCF_056760155.1 Stenotrophomonas sp. STEN022 | reverse complement strand
CCCCGGGGGCGCGGTGCAGCCCCCCCCAAAAAAAAACCCAGGCCGCCCGCCTCCTTGCTCGGCTGCTCTTTCCGGGGGTCCCCCTGCCCCCCCAGGGCCCCGCCACTACGCTCCTGCTCCCTCCCTTTTACCAACGGCCAAGGGGAGGGGGTGGCTCTTTGCAGTAATGCCCGATGCCGAGCATGGCTCGGCACTACATTGGGGTTGCTGGAGTGCTGGTGAAGCCCATGCCGAGCATGGCTCGGCACTACACGTAAGCGGCTGCGCCGCTTACTTGGACTTCTCGGCAATCCAGGCGTTGACCTTCTCGTCGAGCACGTCCAGCGGTACCGAGCCGTCCTTCAGCACTTCGGCATGGAACTCGCGGATGTCGAACTTGGCACCCAGCTTGTCCTGCGCGCGCTTGCGCAGCTCCTGGATCTTCAGTTCACCGGTCTTGTACGCCAATGCCTGGCCCGGCCATGCGATGTAACGCTCGGCTTCGGCAACCGCATCCGGCTCGCTCACCGAGGAGTTGGCGAACATGTAGTCCAGCACCTGCTGGCGAGTCCAGCCCTTGGAGTGCAGGCCGGTGTCCACCACCAGACGCACTGCGCGCCACAGCTCGCCCTGCAGGCGGCCGAAGTAGCTGTACGGGTCCGTGTAGACGCCCAGGTCCTTGCCCAGGCTTTCGGCATACAGGCCCCAGCCTTCGATGAAGGCGGTTTCGCCACCGAAGCGCCGGAACGCAGGCACGCCCTTCAGTTCCTGCTGCAATGCCAGCTGGAAGTGATGGCCCGGGATGGCTTCATGCAGGAACAGGTCTTCGGCGTCCCAGGTCTTGCGCGTCGGCAAGTCGTAGGTGTTGACGTAGAAGATGCCCGGGCGGCTGCCGTCTTCGCTGGGCTGCATGTACTCGCCGCCTGCGGCCGACTTGGCACGGAATGCCTCGATCGGGCGGATCTCGAAACCGGCCTTCGGGGTCAGCGAGAACAGCTTGGGCACGTTCGCGTTGATCTTGGCTTCCAGCCCGCGGTAGTGCTCCAGCAGTTCCGGCTCGGACTTGAACTCGAACTGCTTGTCTTTCTGCATGAAGGTAAAGAATTCCTGCAGCGAGCCCTTGAAGCCCACTTCGGCCATCACCTTCTGGATTTCACCATGGATGCGCGCCACTTCAGCCAGCCCGATCTCGTGGATCTGCTCCGGGGTCTGCGCGGTGGTGGTGCTCTGCTTGGCGTTGAAGGCGTACCACGCCTTACCGTCCGGCAAGGAATCCAGGCCGACCGTGTCGCGGGTGGCCGGCAGGTATTCGTTGGCGATGAAGTCACGCTGCTGCTTGATCGCCGGCATCAGCTTGTCGTTGATCACACTGCGGAAGGCTTCGGTCAGGCGATCCTTGTCGGCCTGCGGGAAGTCGGCCGGAAGCAACTTGATTGGCCCCCAGAACTGGCTGTCCTCGGCCTTGGCAGTGATGATTTCATCGAACTGCGGCACCACTTTCTCCATCAACACGCGCGGCTGCACCACGCCGGCCTTGATGCCTTCCCGCATGTTGGCGTTCTCGGTTTCCAGCAGTACCGGAATGCGCGCCGCACGCGCCAACCAGTTGTCGTAATCCTTGACCGTCTTGAACGGCTGCGCCACCTGGCCCGAACCCAGCATCACCGCATAGCTGACGGTCGAGCCCATCTGATTCACCGGCATCATCCAGGTCGGGAACTTCTCTCCTTCCAGCGACTGCTTCTGCTCTTCAACGAAGATGCGGTAGCTGAGCAGGTCCTGCCCGGTCAGCCCGGCATCGCCGATCTTCTCGGCCTTGCCCAGCCATTCCTGGGTGAAGTCGTGGCTCTGCTTGCGGAACTCGGCCGAGCCGAAGTCCGGCAGCTGGTCGTTGTAACGGTTGTCGCCCTGGAAGGTGGCCTGCAGCGGGTTCAGCTTGAGCACGCCTTCCCAGTAGTCGGCATAGAGCTGGTTCAGCTGCGCGGCCTTGTCGGCCTGCGGCGCCTGCGCGGTGCTGTCACCAGCTGCTGGCTGCGATGACGGTGAACAGGCGGCCAGCACGGTGGCCAGGGAGAACGAAACGGCTAGCGCCAGCGGTCGAACGGTCATCGGGGGTGTCCAGAACAGGGAACAAGGCTGCCAGCGTCAGCGCTACTGTGCCCTGTCGAAAGGGCCAAAGGTCATTACCGGCAGGTTTCACATCGCGGTCCGGGCTGCAAACCGTCATAATCCCCACCCTGCTGCGGTCGCCACGGGCGCCTGCCACCTTTTCTCACGCTCTCGCGGGGCATCCGTACTCCGGCGCGAGCCTTTGCCGTTGCTGTATTTATGACTACTTCGCGTCGCCCGCTGGGCTTCTGGTCCGCCACCGCCCTGGTTGTGGGCAGCATGATCGGCTCGGGCACCTTTTTGTTGCCAGCCACCCTCGCCCCCTACGGCGCGGCAACCCTGATCGGTTGGAGCATCACCCTGTGCGGCGCGCTGCTGCTGGCGGTCACCTTTGCCCAGCTGGCAAAACGCTGGCCCCAGACTGGCGGCCCCTACGTGTTCGCCCGCAACGCCTTTGGCGAGCTGCCCGGCTTTCTGGTCGCCTGGAGCTACTGGATCTCAATGTGGTGTGCGATTGCCGCCATCGCCGTCGCCTTCGCCGGCAGCATTGGCGCCATCTTTCCTGCCCTGACCGCCACCCCGGTGCGCGCTGCGGCCTGCGGCCTGATCGCGCTTTGGCTGTGCGCTGGCGTCAACCTGATTGGTGTGCGCGAGGCCGGACGCCTGCAGCTGGCAACCACTGTATTGAAAGTCGTCCCACTGCTGATGTTCGGCCTGGTCGCGCTGTGGCTGGTGGATACCAGCCACTACGTACCGTTCAATCCTTCCGGCGAATCGCTGGGCAGCGTTGCCGCCGCCACCGTGGCGCTGACCCTGTGGGCGATGATCGGCCTGGAGGCCGCCACGGTCCCGGCCGAGTCGGTCGACGACGCACCGCGCACCGTCGCCCGTGCCACCGTCGCCGGCACCGCCATCGCCGGTATCGCTACCGTGCTTGCCTGCACCACCGTCCTTGGCCTGCTGCCTGCTGATGTGCTGGCCAGCTCCAGCGCGCCGATGGCCGATGCCGCCGCCGCCTTGTGGGGGCCAACCGCCGGGATGCTGCTGGCGGTGGTGATGGCCATCTCCTGCGTCGGCGCACTGAACGGCTGGACCCTGCTGGCAGCACAGCTGCCGATGGCGGCTGCCCGCGATGGCGTGCTGCCGCGCGCCTTTGCCCACGAGAACAAGCGCGGTGCGCCGGTCTTCGGCGTCATCGTCAGCTGCCTGCTGGCCACCGTGCTGGTGATCTGCAACTACAACCGCTCGCTGGTGGACCTGTTCAAGTTCTCGGTGCTGCTGTCCACCGCCGCCACCCTGCTGCCCTACCTGGCCGGTGCTGCCGCATGGTTGTGGCGGGGCAGCGGTATTGCTTCGCGCATCGCCGCTGCTGGCGCGTTGATCTTCAGCCTGTATGCGATTGCCGGCATCGGCAGCGAGGCCCTGTTATGGGGCGTGGCACTGATCGTAGCGGGCCTGCCGATCTACTTCTGGTTACGCCGACGCTGATCGGCGCATCCGGAAACCTGCGCCAGACTGCGGGTTCCCGATTGGGTGAGTACCGCTTCCGCCACTCACCCACCTGCCGGCTGCGTGTTTCCTAGAGCCTTGTTGACCGCGACAAACTGGCTACGCAGCAGTGCCTCGCCATCCACCAGGTCACGCCGCGTCTGCAGATAGCCTCTGCGTGCATCCAGCACCGTCAGGAAATCGATCAGGCCAGCATCGTGGCGAGCCTGCGCGATCCTGTAAGCGTCCAACGTGGCCTGCTCGCGCACACGCAGCTGCGCGCGTTGCTGTTTGGCAGCGGCGTAGCCGTTCAGGGCATTGTCGATCTCCTGCCAGGCCTGCAGCACGGTCTTCTGGTAGGCCACAGCGGCTTCCTGCTGTTCCAGCTCACGCAGTTGCACCACACTCTTGCGCCGACCGTGATCGAACAGTGGCAGGTTCAGCACCGGGCCGATCGACCAGGTGCGGCTGCCCCAGTCCGAGAACTCACCGGATAGATACGACTCGTAGCCGAACTTGGCACCAAGTCGGATGCTGGGATACAGATCCGCCTGGGCAACACCGACGCTGGCCGTCGCCTGTTGCAGGCGCGCCTGCGCGGCGCGTATGTCCGGGCGCCGCTGCGCCACCTCCGATGGCAGGCCCAGCGACAGATCCGGCAACGCGTCGCTGGCGGCGACCACAGGCGCTGCAAGCAGGGCGCGCAGTGCACCGGGGCGCTCGCCGAGCAATAGCGCGAGTTGGTTGCTACTGCTGGCTTCCTCGGCCAGCAGGCCGGGCAAGCGCGCACGTACCGCAGCCAGATCGGCCTGCTGACGGTCCAGATCCAGATGGTCCTGCAAGCCGCCGTCCACCCGCGCCTGCAGCAGCGACAGGCGTTCTTCCAATGCGGCAATGTCCTCGTGTGCCAGTTCGATCTGGCGCTGTGCGGCGCGCAACTGCACGTAGCTGCGCGCCACCTCGCTGCTGACACTCAACCTGGCCAGATCCAACAAAGCAGCCTGTTGCGCCACGCTGGCGTCGGCGGCCTCGATTGAACGCCGCACCCTGCCCCACAAGTCCAGCTCCCAGGATGCATCGAAGCCGGCCTGGTACAGATTGAATGGCTCGGCCAGCAGCTGTTTCAATGCGTCACTGTCACTGCTGAGGATGTCGAGCATGCGCGTGCCAGCACCGTTCTCGCTTTGGCGCTGGCGATTGACGCCTGCAGATGCGTTCACATCGACACCGCGCTGCGCGGCAACCGTGCGCCGCTGCACCCGCGCCTGGGCGAAGTGCAAGGCAGCCGTGCGCAGGTCCGGGCTCGCCCGCAAGGCCCGTTGTTGCAGTTCATCCAGGGTCGGGTCGGATAGCTGCGTCCACCACTCCGGCTGCAGCGCCTGCATACCGACGTCGGCATTTAGTGACGCGTCACCGCCCCGCCATTGCGTCCAGTCGGCAGGGGCCGCCGTGTCCGGACGCACGAAGTCCGGCCCGACCGCGCAGCCGCCAAGCATCAGGCCAGCAGCAAGCGGCGACAGCAGCAGCGGCACGTTCAACAGTGAGCGCAAATGGGGAGACATGGATCGCGTCCTAGGTAAGCCGATTGCGGAACAACCACGCCGCCAACGGCAAGGTGATCGCCGCCACCGCCAGCATGGGGATGAAGTTGAAGCCCACTTCCTGCAGGCCCGCCCCTTCCAGATAGACCCGTCGCACCAGATCGATGCCAAAGCGCAGCGGATTGGCATAGGTCGCCACCTGCAGCACCTTAGGCATGTTGGCCACCGGCGTCATCAAGCCCGACAACAGCATCAACGGCATGATCAACAGAAAGGTGTAGAGCATCGCCTGCTGCATGTTGGCGGCCACCGCTGAGATCGACAGGCCGATACCTACCGAGGCCACGGTGAACACTGCCAGCGCCAGGTACAGCACGCCCACCGAGCCGGCCATCGGGATCTGGAACCAGAAACGGATGATCAGCAGGATGATGGTGGACTGCACCAGCCCCACCAGAATCGACGGCAAGGCCTTGCCGATCAGGATCTGCATCGGCGTCAGCGGCGTGACCAGCAATTGATCGAAGGTGCCCTGCTCACGTTCGCGCGCCACCGACAAGGCTGCGATCAACAGGGTCTGCAACATGCTCAGCGCGGCGATCAACGCTGGCATCAGCTGCCAGCGCGACTCCAGGTTGGGGTTGTACCAGCTGCGTGTGACCAGCTGCACCGTCTGCCCGCCGGCGGCACCCGTCTGGTTCAACTGCGCTCGACTGGATTGTTCCCGATTGAAGTCGGCGACGATGGAGCCGATGTAGCCGGCAGCGGCACCCGCGGTGGTGGAGTTGCGGCCATCCATGATCAACTGCAACGGTGCACTCTGCCCAGCGGCCAGTCGCTGCTCGAAATCAGCTGGAATGCTGATCACCAGCAACACTTCATTGGCGTCGATCACGCCAGCAATCTGCGCCGATGAAGCCAACGTTGCCGTGCGCTCGAACATGCCCGCGCCATCCATCCGCGAAAGCAACTCGGTCGACGCCTGGCCGCCGCTGAGGTCGAGCACCGCGTACGGCACATGGCGCAGATCGAAGGTCGCGCCGTAGCCAAACAACAACGCCTGCATCAGCGCCGGCATGAACAGCATGGCGCGGCTGGAGGACTCTTTCAGCAGGGTGATCAGCTCCTTCCTGCACAGGAAGGCAATACGCCTGAAATAGATGGCGATAGCGTCCATGCCTATACCAGCCTCTTGCGCAGCTTGGAGCTGGTGGCCGCAAACAGCAACAGCGCATAAAGCAACAGGATGGCCGACTTCTGCAGGAACAACGGCCAGTTGTCGCCAGTCAGGAACAGCGACTTGATCAGCCCCATGAAATGCGTGGCCGGCAGCAACTGGCTGATGACCTGCACCGCGACCGGCATGTTGCGCAGGTCGAATACGAAGCCGGACAGCATCATCGCCGGCATGAAACTGGTCAGCAGTGCCACCTGGCTGGCCTGGAACTGGTTGCGGGTCAGTGCCGAAATGAACAGGCCCAGCAGCAGCGACACCGTCAGGTAGAGCAGCGAGCTGACCACGATCGCCAACACCGAGCCGCGCATCGGCACCTCGAACAGAAAGCGCGCAGTCAGCAGGCAGATCGCCAGATTGATCGCGCCGATGCCGAGATACGGCAGCAGCTTTGCCAGCACCATTTCGGTCGGTCGTACCGGCGTGACGAACAAGGCTTCCAAGGTGCCACGCTCCCATTCGCGCGCAACCAGCAGCGAGGTCAGGAAGGCACCGATCAAGGTCATCACCAGAACGATCAAGCCAGGCACCAGATACCAGGTGCTGGTGCTTGCCTCGTTGAACCACATGCGCTGGACAACACTGACACCACCACCCACGCTGCTGCCGGCTTGCCTATCAAGCGTGGTTTGCAGCTGCGTCGCCAGCGCACCGCCCACATAGCCTTCCAGCGTACGCGCGGTGTTGGCATCCACGCCGTTGAGGATCAGCTGTACCTGCGCATTGCCCTCAGCCCTGCGCCGGCTGAAATCCACGGGCACGTGCACGATGCCGCCAACCTTGCCTTGCCGCATCAAGGCCACCGCGGCAGTCATGTCGCCGACCTGCACCGGCGCCAGATACGGTGAGCCCTGCAGCCCGGCAACCAGCGACTGTGTGGTCGGCGAGCGCTCGTCCAGCACCACCGCAACCGGTGCGTGGCTGACATCGAACGACAAGCCGTAACCAAACAGCAGGATCAGGGCCGCCGGCAACAACAGGCCCACCGCAAGACTGCTGCGTTCACGCAGCATCTGCCGGGTCTCCTTGCGCACCAGCGCCGATAGACGGGACAGGAACCCGGACATCACGCAGCCCTGTCACCGGCAGCGGCACTGCGCTGCGCGCGGCCCTGCTCGACGATGCCAATGAAAGCGGCATTCATGTCGATGCCGTCAGCGCCGGCCTGCTCGCGCACCTGCTGCGGCGTTCCCAGGGCCAGCAGTTCACCTGCGTCCTGGATGGCGATGCGATCGCAGTATTCCGCTTCCTCCATGAAATGGGTGGTGACGATGATGGTCACGCCCTGCTGCGCCAGCCCGGTGATGGTGCGCCAGAAAGCACGCCGCGCCAGTGGGTCGATGCCGCTGGTCGGTTCATCCAGGAACAGGATCTCCGGCGCATGCAGCAAGCCCACCGCCATTGCCAGTCGCTGTTTGTAGCCTGCAGGCAAGTCGCCACTGCGCGCATCCGCCTGCAGGTCGAAGCGTTTGATGGCATCGGCAACACGCCCGCGCAGTTGCGTGCCGCCCAGACCATAGGCACCACCGAAGAACTCCAGGTTCTCACGCACACTCAAATTGGCGTACAGCGCGAATTTCTGCGAGACATAGCCGATGCGTGCGCGGGCCTGGGCTCGGGCAGTGCGCAGATTCAGACCAGCCACTTCCAGATGCCCACTGCTGGCCGGCAACAGACCGCAGAGCATGCGGAAGGTAGTGGTCTTGCCGGCACCATTGGGGCCGAGCAGGCCAAAGATCTCGCCGCGATGCACATCGAAACTGGTGCTGGCCACGGCGGTGAAATCACCGAAGCGGCGCACCAGATCGCGCACCACGATGACCGGCGCATCATCCTGCGGGATCTTGCTTGCTGCGACCTCGGCCGCCGGCAATGATGCTGGAGCCTCCTGCGCACGCAGCAGCATCATGAAGGCGTCTTCCAACTCCGCCGGGCGCCGGCTCGGCTGCTCGCCTTGCAGCACTGCAGCGATATCCGACGGCGCCACACCAGGCTGCAGGATGAAACGTACGGAACCGGCACGCGGCACCGCATCCAGCACGTGGCGACTATCGTCGATCAGCTGTGCCTGCAGGTCACGCGGCCGCAGCGGCGGCACTGGGGCCACCGCCCAGGTCAGGCCCTGCGCCTCGCCGGTCAGCGCGGCAGGTTTGCCTTGCGCCAACAGGCGCCCCTGATGCAGCACGAAGATCTGCTCGCAGCGCTCAGCCTCGTCCATGTAGGCCGTGCTGACCAGCACGCTGAGCTGCTCCTCCTGCACCAGTTGCTGGATGATCTTCCACAGTTCGCGCCGCGACAGTGGATCCACGCCGACACTGGGCTCGTCCAGCAACAACAGCTGCGGTGAACGCACCAGGGTGCAGGCCAGGCCCAGCTTCTGCTTCATGCCACCTGACAACTTGCCGGCCGGGCGTTGCCTGAATGCAGCCAGGTCGGTCATCTGCAACAGGCGTTCGAAGCGCGCATGGCGTTCGTCCGCAGGCACACCATGCAGATCCGCGTACAGATCCAGGTTCTCCTGCACGCTGAGGTCTTCATACAGGCCAAAGCGCTGCGGCATGTAGCTGATGCGATCCTGCACCTGCTGCGGCTGCCGTGCCACGTCATGCCCCAGCACCTGCAACTGGCCAGAATCGGCGGGCAGCAAGCCGGCAACCATGCGCAGAAAGGTGGTCTTGCCCGCACCATCCGGCCCAACCAGTGCCGTCAGCTCGCCCTTGCGCACGCTCAGGGAAACCCCGGCCAGCGCCTCCATCTGCCCGCCACCGGCGGCCGGAAAACACTTGCGCAGGTCGACCGCGACAACCGTGGCAGTCGCCGCATCCATCAGCGCGCCGTCTCCTGCAGGCGCACGCTCACCGGCTGGCCCATGCGCAGCTGATCCTGCGGATCCTCCACTACCACGCGCACTTCATAGACCAGGCTGGTGCGCAGCTCTTCGGTCTGTACGGACTTCGGGGTGAATTCGGCCACCGAGGAGATGAAGCCGACCGTGCCGGTCACTGGCTTGTCGGGGTGGCTATCGCTTGTCACCTGCGCAAGCTGCCCGCTGCGGATACGACCGAGCTCGGTCTCGCTGGCAAACACCCGTACCCACTTCGGCTGCGTCAACGCCAGCGCGAACGCCGCGCGTTGCGGACCGGCCATGTCGCCGACTTCCACCAGCCGCGAGCGCACCACTGCCGCCACCGGCGCCTTCAGCTGGCCTTGCGCGATCTGGTGCAGCAGCAAGGCGAGCTGGGCGTCGGCCGCCTGCAATTGCGCCTCGGCTGCTGCGATGTCTTCCTTGCGCGGGCCTTGCTGCACCAGCGCCAGTGCCTGTTGCTGCAGTTCGGCAGTTGCTGCCGCCACTTTCGCCACGCTACGCGCGCGGTCCATCTCCTGCGCACTTACGCCACGACCGTCCGTCGCGCTGGCCACGCCCTGCAGGCGCTGCAGGTCCTGCGCTGCGCGCGCTGCATCGGCCTGCGCTGCAGCCAGCTGGCTCCTGGCCTGCACGACTTCCTGCGGCCGCGCGCCGTTGTGCAGCCGCGCCACTGTCTGCCGCTGCGTCTCTACCTGTGCCTTGGCTTGATCTGCCTGCAGTTGCAGGGTGCGGGTGTCGAGCGTGGCCAGCACATCGCCGGCCTTGACCTTGTCGCCTTCCTCCACCCGCACCTCCTGCACCCGGCCATTGCCATCGAAGGCAAGCGCCACCTGGCGGATGTCCACATTGCCCTGCAACTGCAGCGCACCGCCTACCGGCTTGTCTCTGCTGCTGCACCACCACAGCAGCAGCGCGCTCAACACCGTGACGGCGACCACCACGACAAGGACGGGCTTCTTCATCAGGACGCTTCCGCAAGCAGGACTAGACCTGCCGAACAGCCTAGTTCAAATTAAATTTAATTTAAAGTAGTTCCGGTCAGGGCGATGAAGCAGGCTAAACTTGCCACGCAATGAGCACACAGAAAACCACCCCCCGTGGTCCACGCACCGACGGCGAGGCCACCCGTGCCCGCCTGCTGGAGGCGGCCGGCCAGCTGTTCTCGCAACAGGGCTTTGCCGAAACCACCAGCAAGGCTGTGGCCCAGCTGGCTGCTGCCGATCTGGCATCCATCAACTACCACTTCGGCAGCCGCAACGGTCTGTACCAGGCCGTGCTGCTGGAAGCCCACCGGCAGCTGCTTGATCTTGACGACCTGCAACGCATCGCCAGCAGCGCATTGAGCGCGGAGCAGCGCCTGTACGAACTGCTGGCCGGCCTGGTCCAGCGCGCCCAGCAGCCCGAGGCCTGGGCACCACGTGTGCTGGCCCGCGAACTGTTGGCGCCATCCTCGCATCTACAGGTGCTGATGGAAGAAGCGGTTCCGCCGAAGATGATGGCGGTGGCGCAGATCCTCAGCGAAATCTCTGGCATCCCAGCTGACGAGCCGGCGCTATTCCGCTGCCTGCTGAGTGTCGCCGCGCCCTGCATGATGCTGATCGTGATCGGCCGTGGCGTGCCCGGCCCGCTGCAAGCAGTGGTGCAAGGCCCATCACAACCGCTGCTGGCACATCTGCATCGGTTTGCGATCGCGGGCCTGCAGGCGGTTGGTGAGGACTACCGCAGCAAGCCAACAGCAAAGAATGTGGGAGCGGTGTAAGCCGCGACGCTGGGCTTGTTCGGCCGGTGATAGGGATTCGATCTGCTAGACCATCAGCTTCGCGGCTTACGCCGCTCCTCCAAAAGCACGTCGCCGCCCCGCCAAAAACCCGCCGCCAGTGCTGTGGCACCGCTCTTGCATCTGCCCCGCCATGAGTCCCGAACTTGCCCTCACCGAACTCCGCGGCGGCCTGGTTGCCACCTTGTGGGTCGCCGGTCCGCTGTTGCTTGTCGTACTGGTCGTCGGCGTGGTGGTCGGCGTGATCCAGGCCGCCACCCAGATCAACGAGCCCACCATCGCCTTTGTCGCCAAGGCCGCGGCCCTGACCGCAGCGCTGTTTGCGCTGGGCAGCCTGCTGCTAGGCCACCTGGTCGAGTTCACCGTCATGCTGTTCCAGCGCATTCCGCACCTGATCGGCTAGCGTAGTGGACTCCGTCACCCAGACAGTCATCGACGGCCAGCAGGCCTTTGCCATCATCGGCAATACCCTGTGGATCATGCTGCGCATCGGCGCGATGCTGATGGCCATGCCGATGATCGGCACCCGCGCGGTACCGGCGCGGGTGCGGGCGCTGTTGGCGGTGGCACTGTCCGTGGCACTGTCCCCGGTCCTGCCGCCGGTGCCGATCTTCAACGGCTTTGACTCGATGACCGTGCTCAGCATCCTGCGCGAAGTAGCTGTGGGGGTCAGTATTGGCTTCCTGCTACGGCTGATCTTCGAAGCCGGCGCCATGGCCGGCGAAATGATCGCGCAGAGCACCGGTCTGGCCTTCGCACAGATGGCCGACCCGATGCGCGGCGGCAGTTCCGGCGTGATCGGGCAATGGTTCTACCTGATGTTCGGCCTGCTGTTCTTCGCCAGCAATGGCCATCTGGCGCTGATTTCGTTGCTGGTGGACAGCTACAAGGCACTGCCCATCGGCACCGCCCTGCCCGATCCGCATGCAGTCGCCACGCTGGCGCCGACCCTGGCCCTGCAGATTTTCCGTGGTGCACTGTCACTGGCGCTGCCGTTGGTGGTGGCGATGCTGGCGATCAATCTGGTCTTTGGCGTCCTTTCCCGCGCAGCACCGGCACTCAATCCCATGCAGTTGGGCCTGCCGGTTGCCCTGCTGCTTGGCCTGGCACTGCTTACCTTGCTGGCCGGGGAAATGGGGCCGCCGGTACAGCGCCTGTTCGACACCGCCTTTGATACGGCACGGCAAGTGACAATGTGACGCCCTACACAGCTCACGTTTTTGGATTTCACATTGCCTGAAGGCCCTCTTGCCGGTTCCCCTATACCGGTGGATAGTCCGGGGTACAGCACGGACCGCAGGGGAATGCGGAACCGGGTACGACATCTCGCTTCCGCGACCGCGGCGCGACAACCTTAGGGAGAGGTTTGATGCTCGTTGGCAGCTACAACCCGTTGTTTGTCGTGCTGTCGATCCTGGTGGCAATCCTCGCCTCGTTCACGGCGCTGGACATGGCCTCACGGGTATCCGCCTCGCAACCACGCCGCGCCGCAGCCCGCTGGCTGTTGGCCGGCGGCGTCGCCATGGGTGCGGGCATCTGGTCGATGCACTTTGTCGGCATGCTGGCCTTCCGCCTGCCAATCCCATTGGGCTACGACCTGTGGCTGACCGTTGAGTCGTTGCTGGTCGCGGTTGCCGCCTCGATATTTGCCTTGTGGCTGGTCTCGCGCCCAACCCTTCCCCACCTGCGACTGGCACTGGGTGCGCTGCTGATGGGCCTGGGCATTGCCTGGATGCATTACGTCGGCATGTCGGCACTGAAGATGAACCCGGAGATCGACTATGACCGGGTCTGGTTTGTGCTTTCGATCGTGATTGCGGTTGGCGCCTCATGGAGTGCGCTGTACATCGCCTTCCGCCTGCGCACCGTCGAACACGCCCTGCCGCCGCGATTGATCGCCGCCGCGGTGATGGGCCTGGCCATCGTCGGCATGCACTACACCGGCATGGCGGCGGCACGCTTCCCCGCCAACTCCGTCTGCACGGCCGCCACCACCGGCGGCGTTCCTACCGAATGGCTGGCTGCCTGCGTGGTGCTGCTGACCGTTGGCGTGATGGGCGTGGTACTGACCATTTCCCTGTTCGAGCAGCGCATGCAGGCGCGTTTGCTGCATCTACGCAATTCCATGCTGTCGGCCTCGCTGGACGATGCCCGCAAGGAGTTGTTCCATGCCAGCCAGCACGACTCGCTGACCCGCCTGCCCAACCGCCAGCTCTCGCATGAGCGCATCGAACAGCTGTTGCAGGGCAGCCAACCCTTCGTGGTGATGTCCATCGACCTGGATGGCTTTCGCCATATCAATGGCGCGTTCGGCTCGCAGACCGGCGATGCTGCACTGGTCGACATCGGCGAACGCCTGCGCCAGTTGCTTCCAGCCGATGACCTGGTCGGCCGCCTTGGTGGCGATCAGTTCGTCATTGCCAGCCAGCTCAGGCATGCCGAGGAACTTGCCTCGCTGGCCGACCGCATCATGATGGCGGTCAATTCCGTGCGCGTTGCTGGGCGCGAACTGCGCATCACCGCCAGCCTGGGTATCGTCGAGCACCCGCAGGTCGGCAACACCGCCGCGCAGCTGATCGCCATGGCCGAGACCGCCATGGCCTATGCCAGGCAATCCGGGCGCAACACGCACGCGGTGTTCGCCGACTGGATGAACGACAACGTCGAGCAGGACCGGCGCCTGCTGGAAGACCTGCGCAAGGCGCTGGGAACCGCACAACTGTCGCTGCACTACCAGCCGCGCGTGCATGCCCACAGCGGCCGCATCAGCGGTGCCGAGGCGCTGATCCGCTGGCGCCACCCCGAGCACGGCTATGTACCGGCCGAGCGCATCATCCGGCTGACCGAGCAGAGCGACCTGATGGACGTGATCGGCAACTGGGTGCTGGATGAGGCCTGTCGGCAGATGCGCTGCTGGCAGGATGCCGGCAACAGCGAGTGGCGCGTGGCGGTCAACCTGTCGGGGCGCCAGCTGGGCTCGCCGAAGCTGATCGAGGATGTGCGCAGCGCGCTGGAACGCAACGATCTCGAGCCCTCGCGCCTGATTCTGGAGATCAGCGAAGGCGCGGTGATGCGTGACACCGACAACGCCATCGCGGTGCTGCGCAGCGTCGCCGCGCTCGGCGTTGGCATATCGATTGACGATTTCGGCATTGGCGTGTCCAGCCTGCTACACCTGAAACGTTTGCCCGCCACCGAGATCAAGATCGACCGCGCCTTCGTGCTGGCGTTGGAAGAGAGCGACGAGGACGTGGTGATCGTCTCGGCCATCGTCGCGCTTGGGCACGCGCTGAACATGGAGATCGTCGCCGAGGGCATCGAGACGCAGGGTCAGCGCTCCTATGTGGAACGGCTGGGCTGCGATCACCTGCAGGGCTACCTGCTCGGCCGCCCGGTCAGCGCGGAGAACTTCATGCGCCTGCACGGTGGCGACGCCCAGCATGCGGCACTGGAAGCGCGCCTGGCTTCGTTCAACACCAGCCAGGAGTAGGCCCGTAGTGCCGAGCCATGCTCGGCAGATGCATTGCAAGCAATCCCACTGTAGTGGGGGGGGGGGGGGGGGGGGGGGGGGGGGGGGGCGGGGGCGGGACGCCGCAGGCCGGGCGGCGCGCGGGGGGGGGGGCGGGGGGGGGGGGGTGCGGGGGTGGGGCGGG
>NZ_JBRREG010000103.1:0-14704 GCF_056760155.1 Stenotrophomonas sp. STEN022 | reverse complement strand
TTCGGGAGATGGGGCCGGGTGGGGGGATGAGGGTGCGGGGGCAGCTGTAGTGCCGAGCCATGCTCGGAAGAGGCTTTCCCGGTACTACTCCAGCCGAGCATGGCTCGGCTCTACACGGGTCAAAAGCTACCCCTCCCCAGCCCTCCCCTGCACTTCGTGCAAGGGAGGGAGCCAAGCTACTGACCTGCGCCGAAGCGGTAGGTCACGCCCAGCATTGGGCCGGACAGGGATACGTCCAGGCGCTTGCCCTTGTCGCGGTAATCCAGGCTCTGGTGGCGGTAGCCCATCGATACGAACAGCTTGTCCGTTGCCTGGTAATTGGCCAGCGCCAACAGCTGCCAGGTCGAATCCGAACCCACACCAAAACCGCCTACATCCACATAGGCAATGCTGCTCCAGCGTGGGCTCAGCGTCTGCCGCCAACGCACGCCGGCAATCGGATCAACGAAGGTGGAATCCGAACGCGCCGATACCAGGCCAGGCACGTTCACCGCTGCATTGATGTCCCAGTAACGCGCGCCGGCCAACAGGTCGATGCCGGTACGCTCGTTCGCCGACCAGGCATAACCTGCAGTCACGGTTACCGAGGTCTGCTTCACTTTCACGTCCGCAGCCACGCCAATCGGCAGCGGTGTCGAATCCGAGGTGGAGGCGTGGGTGAAATCGGCCTGCAGCACGAAGTTGCCGCGGCGTGCGGTGCCGGTGATGAACGCCGCAGCGTCGAGGTCCTCCATCAGCTCGGAGAAGGACTTGTGCACATCCGCCATCGGCGCGCTGCGGAACGGCCGTACCTGCCCTTCCATGCCGCTCATCCACACATAAGGTGTGGCCTGGAAACGCCAGCTGTCGTCGTTGTCATTGCTCTGTGCGTGCGCAAGCGGCACGCCGCCCATTGCCAACAGCAAGCACAGGCTTTTGCGGGTGGATCGGGTTTTCATTGAAGCTCCAGATGGTGCGTGCCTGCCAGCGCAGGCACGCCGATTGCTCGCCTTATACGCCAAGGAAGCGGAAGGGCTTGGCGTCCTTGAACTGGGCGTTGGCTTCACCCGCGTAGATGGTGCGCTGCTGGTTGCCAAGATCCAGACGCTTCACCTTGCCGCCGCGCTCGCTGAAATCGATCTTCTTCAGGTCCACCCAGAACACATTGGGTGCCAGCGCGGATTCGAAGTAATAGCGCATGCGCGACTGGTCGGAGACCGTGCGCCAGCGCGTGGAGGAAATATTCGGCTGGTCCGGGGTGGTGATGCCGTAAGGCACCGACACATTGCGGATCACGCCGAACACGCTGGCGGTGGATTCCACCGGGTCGGTCGACTTGGGGATCGCGTCGATATAGAAGGCAGCACGCGCGAAGCGATCCGAAGCACGATTGGTGCCCGGCAACATCACCGTGCCCCCGATCTGCCGCCAGTAGGTTTCCAGTGCCAGCTGCTCTTCGAAGATCGGCGAGTTGGTCATCACTTTGTAGTCGCGGCTGTGATGGATGACCTGCTTGCCTTTGATGTACTCGATGATGGCGCTGTCGCCACTGGCGTCGGAGATGGACAGGTGCAAGGTGGCCAGGCGCTGCTCACCGGGCGCTGCATCGCTGACCAGGGTGAAGGGCTCGGCGCTCAACACCTTCACTGCTTCCTCGACGGTGGCGAAGTTGTCGAGCATGTACTGCGTCCACACCGAGATGGCCAGGCCGGGCTTGCCGCTGTTGCGCTCGGGGTATTCGGACTCGGCCAACCACAGCAGGTTGGCGACCAGGCCGGCTTCGTTCATGCCATCGGTGGTGGAGATGTCGTAGGCACTGGCGATGACGCTGCCGTAGCGCGAGGTCCACTTCAGCGTATCCGGGCCGGTCTCGCCGTTGCGCTGCATGCCGCGCGGGAACATCCACAGATGGGTGCCGGTGTCGATCTTGTAGTCCATCGAACGGCCGGTAAAGATTTCATTGCCGGCGCCGTGATAGACGAAGCGGGTGCAGGCGTCGGCCTGCTGCTGCACACCAGCCATTCCGAAAAGCGCGGTGGCACAGGCGGCAATGATGGATCGCTTGGCTGATTTCATGGGGTAGCTTCCTTGGCTTGATCAGGTCAGAGATACAACCGGAACGATCCTAGCAGCCATTCATTGTCCGATCGCGACAGGGTTGGCAGTCTCGAAAATCAGCAATCAGACAATTGAGCGCTGCTATGCTCCGCACATATTCGAACGGAGGAACTGCCCCATGCCTCAAATCACACCACATCACACTGCCGCCATCCTCCGCCCGCTGCTGGTCGGCGGCCTGCTGAGCATCGCCCTGAGCGGCTGCCTGAGTGCACCGCCGCTTTCCGACGACCCCAACTTCGGCCGCTGCAGCGATACCTCCGTGCAATGGGCTGTGGGCACGGTCAATGACGAAGCCACCGTGCGTCGCCTGAAGACCGAGAGCGGTGCCGGCCTGGTCAATCCGATCGGCCCGACCACCATCGTCTCGCGCGATATCCGCCAGGACCGCCTGCGCGTCTACACCGATGCCAACAACGTCATCACCAAGGTGCGTTGCGAGTAACACCAGCGCGCTGCAACTAGCAGCTCAGCACGCGCACAAACACGAACGGCAGGGTTTCCCCTGCCGTTCGTCGTTTCACACGCTCACAAGTGCGAACGCTTGTTTCAAGGCCGCTTACTTCAAACCGCGGTTGTGCAGCAGCGGCTCGACGCTCGGGTCCTTGCCGCGGAAATCGCGGTAGGCCGTTGCCAGGTCACGGGTATTGCCGATCGACAGGATCTTGTCGCGGAACACCTGGCCGTTCTCACGGGTCAGGCCGCCGTTTTCCTTGAACCACTCGAAGGCGTCATGGTCGATCATCTCCGCCCAGAAGTAGGCGTAGTAACCGGCCGAGTAACCGCCGCCCCAGATGTGGTCGAAGTAGCTGCTGCGGTAACGCGGCGGCACCTGTGCCAGGTCCACCTTGTAGCGCTTCAGCGCATCGGCTTCGAACTTGTCCACGTCCTGCAGCGGTGCGTCAGCGCCCTGCGTATGCCATGCCAGATCCAGCAGCGCCGCCGACAGGTACTCGGTGGTCATATAGCCTTGGTTGAAGGTCTTGGCCTTGGCGATCTTGTCGACCAGGTCCTGCGGCATCGCTGCCTTGGTCTGGTAGTGCTTGGCGTAGTTGGCGAACACCTTCGGGTCCGAAGCCCAGTGTTCGTTGAACTGCGACGGGAACTCGACGAAGTCACGCGGCACGCCGGTGCCGGCCACGCTCGGGTACTTGGTGTTGGAGAACATGCCATGCAGGGCGTGGCCGAACTCGTGGAACATGGTGGTCACGTCGTCCCAGCTCAGCAGCGCGGGCTGGCCGGCGGCAGGCTTGGTGAAGTTGCTGACGTTGTAGACCACCGGCTTGGTGCCGGTCAGGCCGTCCTGCTCGACGAACACGTCCATCCAGGCGCCACCGGACTTGCTGTCGCGCTTGAAGAAGTCGGCGTAGAACAGCGCCAGCGGCTGGCCGTTGGCATCGGTGACTTCAAACACGCGCACGTCCGGGTGATACACCGGCAGGTCCTTGCGCTCCTTGAAGGTCAGGCCGTAGAGCTGGTTGGCGGCGTAGAAGACGCCGTTCTGCAGCACGTTGTCCAGTTCGAAGTAGGGCTTGATCTGCGATTCGTCCAGGTCGTACTTGGCCTTGCGCACCTGCTCGGCGTAGAAGTCCCAATCCGATGCGCTGGCCTTGAAGCCGCCCTTCTGCGCATCGATCACCTTCTGGATCTCGGCCAGCTCGCCGCGTGCCTTGGCGGTGGCCGCCGGCACGGTGTCGGTCAGCAGCTTGAGCGCGTTGGACGGCGTCTGCGCCATCTGGTCGGTGAGGTTGTAGGCGGCGTAGTTCGGGAAGCCGAGCAGTTTGGCCTTGGCCGCACGCAGCTGGGCCAGGCGCTGGATGATGGCGCGGGTGTCGTTGGCATCGCCGTGCTCGGTGCGGGTTTCCGAGGCCTGCAGCACCTTGGCGCGCACGTCTCGGTCCTGCAGCGAGCCGAGTGCCGGCTGCTGGGTGGTGTTCTGCAGGCTCAGCACCCACTTGCCGTCGAGCTTGCGGCCCTTGGCAGCGTCTTCGGCGGCGGCGATATCGCCCTCGGACAGGCCAGCCAGCTGCGCCTTGTCATCGATGACCACGGCACCGGCGGCGGTGGCCGCGACCAGCTTGTTGTGGAAGTCGTTGGACAGGGTGGCTTCTTCGGCGTTGTACTGCTTCAGCGTTTCCTTGTCGGTATCGCTGAGCTCGGCACCGGCCTTGACGAAGCCCTTGTAGGTTTCCTCGACCACGCGCAGCTGCTCGGCGTCCAGGCCGGCTTCGGCGCGGCCGTCATAGATGCTCTTGATGCGTGCGAACAGCTTGGCATCGAGGTGGATGGCATCGCCATGCGCGGCCAGCTTGGGCACCACGTCTTCCTGGATCTTCTGCCGCTCCGGGTTGGTATCGGCCTGCACCACGCTGAAGAACACGCGGCTGACGCGGTCCAGGATGGCACCGGACTTCTCCATCGGCAGCAAGGTGTTGTCGAAGGTGGCCGGCTGGGTGTTGTCGGTGATCTGCTTGATCTCCGCCAGCTGCTGGCGCATGCCTTCCTCGAAGGCCGGCAGGTAGTCGCTGTCCTTGATCTTGTCGAAGGCCGGCGCCTGGAACGGCAGCGAGCTGACAGTCATGAACGGGTTGGTGGAGGCATCGCCCGGCTTGGCGGCCTCCGCAGGTGCATTGGCGGTCACGGGGGCAGTGGACTCCTTGCCAGAACAGGCGGCCAGCGCAAGGCTGATGGCGGCGGCCAGAACAACGGTACGCGACATGAAACGGCTCCTTGGGAACGGGCTTCGAACAGCCCTTTACCCTACTCCGTTCCCGCGTTGGCAACATGTGCCGATGGTGGCGCCGGCCGGCGCCGGGTGTGTCGGCTGGCGCTCAGCTGGAGCTGTGGTTCTTGCCCTGCCACTGCCGGTACCACTGGCGGATGGCGGCCATGTCGGCCACGTCATCACCGCTGGTGTGGAACACCGGGCCGAAGCCGATGACCTTTTCCGGGTAGTGGAAATAGGCCGGCAGGATCGGCACATCGGCCATGCGCGCGATCTTCAGGAAGCCGCCCTTCCATTCAGTCACCTGCTTGCGCGTGCCTTCCGGTGCCAGCGCATACCAGACCTGCTCGCTGCCACGGATCATCGCCACCGCCTGGCCCACCGTGCCCTGCGGCGAACTGCGGTCCAGCGGCACCACGCCCATCCGCCGCAGCACCACGCTCAGTGGCCACCAGAACAGCTTGTCCTTGCCGAGGATGCGTGCTTCCAGGCCCAACGCCATCTTTGCCGCCAGCCCCCACAGACCATCCCAGTTGGACGAATGCGGCGCGGCGATCACCACCGCCTTGGCCAGGTCAGGGATGGGCCCACGGATCCGCCAACCGCCCAGACGCAGGATGCTGCGGCCCAGCCAACGGCTGAAGGCGGCGCCCTTGCGCTGCGGCATGGCAGCGGGAATAGCCGGAATGGTCGGCGGTGTGTTGCTCAAGCACTACTCCCAATTACGTGTTGAACGGCCGCGCTTGACCTGCGCGCGTTCTTTTTTCTGATCCAGCCGGCGCAGCTTGGAGCCGTACGAGGGCTTGGTCGCCACCCGTGGCTTGGGCACGCTCAGGCTGGCCTGGATGAAGCTGGCAAGGCGTTCGCGCGCATCCTGGCGGTTACGGTCTTGGGTGCGGAAGCGCTGCGCATCGATCACCAGCACGCCGTCGCCGGTCACCCGGCGGTCGCGGCGGGCCAGCAGGCGCTCGCGCAGTGGTTCGGGCAGGGACGGCGAACCGGCGATGTCGAAGCGCAGTTCCACCGCGGTGGAGACCTTGTTGACGTTCTGCCCGCCAGCGCCAGACGCGCGCACGAAGCGCTCGACGATCTCCGTTTCCGGTATCGCCAATCGTTCCGAGATTTCAATCTGCTCCGTCGCCATCGGCGCATTGTAAGGGCTGTTGCGGTTTTAGCTGCCTCCTGGCGAAAGACGCAGCGCAGCCATCGTCTATCCCCTTGCGCGCGGCTGTTGCCCCCTCCCTTGCGCGGAGCGCAGGAGAGGGTTGGGGAGGGGTGCCTTTCGCGGCTGGCTTTGAGTGCCTGCGCTGGTTCTGAGTACAGCGGCTTAGGGGTTGGGTTTTGCTGGGCGGCTGGAGCTTTAGAAGCCCCCCCCTCCCCAGCCCTCCCCTTTGCTACGCAAAAGGGAGGGAGCGAAGCGTGCACTCGCGTGAGGACTACGGGCGCGCAGCCATCTGCCCCCTCCCTTTCGCGTAGCGCAGGGGAGGGTTGGGGAGGGGTGCCTTTCGCGGCTGAGGTTGAGTGCTTGCGCTGGTTTTGATTACAGAGGCTTGCCGACTGGGTTTTGCTGCGTGGCTGGAGCTTCAGAAGCCCCCCTCCCCGGCCCTCCCCCTGCGCTGCGCGCAAGGGAGGGAGCTCAAGCAACAGCACCCCTCCCTGCCCTCCCCTTTGCTACGCAAAAGGGAGGGTTCCATTCACTCCCAGTACTGCCCCGCCCAACGCCGGTAGGCGCGGTAGTGATGAATCGCGAAACCATCAAACGAAGGCTCGTTGCGCAGCGCACGCTCCACCTTGCGCACTTCCTGCTCGAAAACCTTCGGCCCTTCCTCATGGAAGGTGACCTTGTTGATGTCGTTGGACGAGACCTCCAGCCCGATCACCACCTTCTTGCCCACTTCATTGGCATAGGCGATCTCGCTGGCCGCGTGCGACAGGATACTGTCACGGCCCTCGGCCTTGTCGCGGTAGTCCATCAGGGCAACGTAGTCGTAGATGTTGATGGTGTGCTCGCTGACCGGACGATGCCGGCCATTCCAGTCCACCTCGATGCCGTCCAGCCAGAACGGAATCGCAGGGCCAACCGCCAAGGTCGCGCCGCTTTCCTGCTTGATGCGCATCACCGCCGCACTCATGTCGAGGAAGCCCACCAGCAGGTCGGCACGCGTGTCGTCGTCCCACTCATCGAGGATATGCGGCTCGATGTCGAGGTTGGCGCCATCAAAGCGCGCGGCTTCCGGCACCGAGGCGTTGTAGTCCACCACCCGGCGGAACATTGCCTCGGCCTCCTTGCGGTGCTCCGGCAACACGTACTTCTGCGTGCTCAGGTACCAGGAGCCCAGCAAGGCATAGACCTTCATGTTCTTGCCATGCAGGCGCTCGATGAAGGCGCGGTACAACTGTGGCTGCTCGACGATGAGGTTGCGGTCCTTGTAGGCGTCGGCATACAGATACACGGTGTCGATGCGCTGCGACTTCAGGTAGGCCACCGCCTCATCGGCAACCGCCGGGTCTTCGATCATCGCGTACGACTCGGCCTCCCAGGTCCAGATCGCGCGGCTGGCCGCTGCTGCCTGCGCCATCGGCAGCACACACAGCACGGCCAGCAGGCCCAGGCCAAATGCGCGGCTCATTGCGACTTCTCCGCGCCTGCAGCGGCATCCACCTGCAGATGGTAACGGCCCTGCCCGATCGCCTTGCCGTTGTCCGGATCGGATGGGAACACCGACACGTAGCAACGTCCACCGCAATCCTGCGGCAGGCGCAGCTGCAACTGCACCTGCTGACTGCCACCCGGCGGCAGCTGCATTGCCTGCCCGTACACTTCCTGCAGTTCGCGGCCATCCTCCGTCGACATCACCGCCAGCGGCACGAACAAACGACTTGGTTTGGCATCGCCACTGCTGAACACCGCGGTCAAGCGCACGCCATCGGCGACGGTGGCAAGCTCGGCCGAGGCCAACGACAAACCATGCGCTACCGGTGCGGCCGCCACTTCGGCAGCCGCCGCGGGCGCGCTGTACGCGACCAGCTTCGGCGCCGCACCTTCCGGCGTCAGCGCGTTCTTCTGCATGAAGATCGCATTGGCCTGGGTGTAACGCTGCAGTCGCTGTGTAGCCCAGGCGAGCACGCTGGCGTCATCGGTCTCGGCCAGGTGCATACCGTCCTGCAATTCGTACAATTTTCCATCATGCAGCCACCAACGCCCGGCCAGATATTCCGGTGCACTGGTCTTGGTCTGCTTCAACGGGAATTGCTGATTGCTGCGGAAGCTCTCGGCCATGTCCAGGCCGGTGCCCAACCACGGTGTTTGTGCCGGCCGCTTCAAGCCATAGGTATTGGACAGCAAGGCCATCAACGACGGCGTCACGTCCAGCTGCGAGGACACCGCGCGGATGCGCTTGGGCTGCTTGAGCAGCGGCGAGAACACGATCAGGGGCACGTGGTAACGGTCCACATGCTCGCCCATCGGAATCTCCGGCAAGCGGTGGTCGCCGGTGATGACGAAGATGGTATTGGCATACCACGGAGTCTTTTCCACCGAGGCGAAATAGCGGCGCAGCTGCTCGTCGGTGTACAGGATGGTGGCGTAGATATCGGTGCTGGCGCGATAGCTGGCACGCTCGGCATCGGGCACCTGCAGCTGCTGCAGGCGCTGCTCGAATTGCTTGCGGTATACGTCCTGATCCGGAAACTCGTAGCTGGTGTGCATCGAGATGGTCTGGATCGCGGTCAGGAACGGCGCCTGCACGCTGTCATTGTCGGCCAGCACCCGCGAGATCAGTTCCTTGTCCGGGTAACCCCAGGCGCTGAACGGATTGCGTTGATAGCCCTCGCCGAAGTTGTTCATGTCGACCAGCGTCTGCACCTGCTGGCCCTGCATGTAGGCGCGCTCGTTGTCGAAGCTGGTGTCGGTGCCGTTGTAGAAGGCGGTGTTATAGCCCTGCTGGCGCAGCACGCTGAACAAGCCGGGATGCGCCGGCATGCGATCACCAAGGCCGGTAAAGCCCTCGTCGGCAAACGGTGCCGAACCAATCAGGGTCGGCAGCACACCGAAGGTGCGGCCCTGGTTGGCGAGGAAGTTGTCGAAGTACAGGCTGCGCCCAGCCAGCTCATCGAGGAACGGAGTGAAGCTGCCCAGCGATGCCTGCGGACCGGAGAACGAACGGCCCAGGCCTTCGACCACGATCAACACGACATTCGGCGGTCGGCCATCGCTGGTCGGCGAGAAATTGGGACCCAAGGCATCCGGGGTCTGCTCCGGGTGCAGGAACGGGAAGCTCGGATCCAGCGGGGCTTCATCGCTGGCGACAGCGCTGGGAACGACCGCCACATCCGACTCGCCCTTGAACCAACGCCACACATCGCCGCTGAACCAAGCCAGTTTGTTGCAGGCCAGATCGCGAGAGGCGACGTCCTTCAAGGCCACCGCGCCACTGGGCAGCGGCAGGATCCAAGCGATACCACCAGCAACCAACAATGCCGTGCTCCACACCGTGGAGCCGCGCGCATCACGCCGCGCCAGCCACAGCAGGCCCAGCCACAACACCAGCAGCGGCAGCGCCATCGCCAATACACCGCGCAACCCCAACGGCGCGCCATCGGCCAGCGTGGTGCGGATTTCAGCAAGGCTGTAGCCGAACAGATCCGCGCCCAACGGTACATGCGCCACCTGGAAATACTGGTCGAGCAGCACCTGCACCACGATGAACAGCGACCACAGCACGCCCAAGGCCATGTAGCGCGGCAATGCTCGCTTGATTGCCAGCAAGGGCAGCGACAACAGCACCAGGATCGGCACCGAGCGCAGCAGCATCAGCAGCGCCTGGGCACCGGCAATGCCGGCAATTGCACCGGTCTGCAAGCCACCACCGGCACCTGCAACACCGTTGCTGACCGCCATTGCGACCAGCACCAGCTGCGCAAACAGCAACACCGGGAAGGCCGAAGAAAAGCGCGCCCAGGCGCCGCCGTCATGCGTGGAAATCATCGTCAGCTGCTCCCTTACCAGCGCGTATAGATGGAGCCAGACAAGCGCTGCTCATCAAAGCCGCTGTCGTCATCGGCATAACCGGCGCCCAGCTTGAAGCCCCAGTGGGGTGTGATCTGGTGCCGCCACGCAACGCCGATGGCCGCGTTGTTGTCACGCACCACGCCACCAAAGCGATCCAGGTCGGTGCTGCGGCCGCTGCTGACGCTGACTTCCAGGTAGTCGTCGGCATCGCCCTTGTAGTAATTGCGCAGCAACACGCGATGGCTCCAGCTGCCCGAGCCAACGCCCGGCACATGCTGCAGCTTGTAGCGGCCATACCAGTTGCCGACGTAGCGGCCGACGCCAACGCCGTAGAACTCGGTGGTGTCGGAGAAGCGTAGCTGGTCGACGCTGGCCGACAGTTCCCAGCCGCTGCCCACGCCCTGGAACACTTCCACGCGCCAGCTCTGCCTGGGTAGCACGCCGCTGGACGGACCGCGCTGGTAACGCAGGTTTGCGTAGGCACGCGACCATAGCGGTGCGTAGCCATCAAGCGCCCAGGCAGTGTCGGAGGTGTTGAAGTGATCGGCACGCAGCAGTTCCAACCCGAGCGAGCCGCGTGGGAAGTAACGACGCAGGGTCAGATCGTTGTCGTTCCAGCTATCGCGGCCGCCGCTGAAACGGGTGTGATCCCAGCCCAGGCTTGCACCCCAACGATAGCCATCGGCCGCCACCGCATCCGGGTTGGCCATGCGCGGCAACAGGCTGAGGCGCAGCTCGGCGATCTCCTTGGGATCCGCGCCCAGCGTGGCGGCGGCATCGAAATCGGCACGCGCGGCAGCGGTCTGGCCTAGCGCACGCAATTCGCGGCCACGCGCGATGCGGGCAGCCGGGTCCTGCGGTGCCAGCTCAACCCAATGCGAGTACGCATCGGCGGCCTGCTGCGGACGGTCACTCCAGCGGTACATGTCGCCCAGTGCCGACCATGCGTCGGCATAGGTCGGACTGTTCTTCACTACCTGCTGCAGATCGGCCTCGGCGGCGGCGTACTGGCCGTCCCAGGCGTAAGTGCGGCCACGCGCCAACAGCACGTCGCCGTTGCCCGGATGCTCGGTCAACAACGCGCTGTAGCGGGCGATGGTTGCCGCACGATTATTGGCGTCGGACTGCTCGCGGATCTGCTGCAGCTGCAGGGTCAGGCTGTCAGGCGCTTCCTGGGCGAACGCGAACAACGGCGCAGCGGCCAACGCCAGCAACAGGCAACGCGACAACACATGGCGGGGCGCACGGAGGGAGTGGTGCTGGGTCATGGAACGGTTCCTGGCAATCATTGGTTGATACTCGATTCGCTTACCACCGACGATGCAACTGCCACCGCCACCGGCACTTCTTCCTTCTGGTTCTGCTGCCAGGAACCATCACGACTGATGCGCCCCCAGCTATGCCGCTTGCGACGGGTGAACATCCAGCGGATGGTGGCGGAGAAACGCCATACCGAATTCACCTGGCGGTAGCCGAAGTTCTCCAGGATCGCCACCACGAACAGACGCAGCTGCTGCGCCGGTCGCGAATACAGACCGAAAGACAGTTCCTCCAGCAGCATCGCGTTGACCGAAAGCAGGATGCCCATGCCGACGGCCGCAGCGAGGAAGATCAGGAACACATCCAGCTGCACCAGCCCGCACAGGGCCAGCACGATCATCGAGACATAGCCCACGACCTCGATGATCGGCCCCAGGAACTCGAAGAACAGCATGAACGGGAACGCGACCCAGCCGGCGGCGCCACTGCGGCGGTTGAACAGCATGCCGATATTGGTCCACAGGCTTTCGGCCAGGCCACGCTGCCAGCGCATGCGCTGGCTGCGCAGCGATGACAGGTCGGTGGGGGCCTCGGTCCAGCACACCGGGTCGGGCACGAACACGATGCGGTAGTCGCGCTTTTCCTCGCGCAGGTTGCGGTGCAGGCGGATCACCAGGTCCATGTCCTCGCCGACGGTGTCGGTGCGATACCCGCCGATGGCGATCACCCGTTCCTTGTAGAACACACCGAAGGCGCCGGAGATGATCAGCAGCGCGTTCATTGGCGACCAGCCCATGCGTCCGAACAGGAAGGCGCGCAGGTATTCCACCAGCTGGAAGCTGGGCAGCCAGCTATTGGGCAGACCGATCTTGTCGAGCATGCCGTCACGCACGGTGCAACCATTGAGCACACGCACCACGCCACCACTGGCAACCACGCGGCTGTCTTCCAGGAACGGCCGCACCACCCGCGACAGGCTCTCCGGCTGCAGGATGCTGTCGGCATCAACCACGCAGAACAGCGGATAGCGCACGCAGTTGATACCGGCATTGATCGCATCGGCCTTGCCGCCATTGGCCTTGTCGACCATGCGCACGCGCGGACAACTGGCCGAGGCATACACCCCGTGCACCGGTTCGGTCTGCAGTCGGGTGCGATAGGCCTCGGGCACCCGCACGAGTCCGAACGCTTCGATCAACGCATCGCGGGTACGGTCGCTGGAACCGTCGTTGACCACCACGATCTCGAACGCCGGGTAGCTGGTCTTGAGCAGCGAACGAACCGAGGAAACCACCGAGGTTTCTTCGTTGTACGCAGGCAGGATGATGCTTACCGGCGGCTGGTACTCACGCAGGCCGGCCGGCAGGTAATTGGCCCGGTACTCGCGCATGTAGCGCACGATCTGGTAGGCCGAGATGTAGTTCAGCAGCAGGTAGGCCAGATTGATCGCGACGAAGTAGGCCATGAAGAACCATTGCAGCGAATCGGCGATACTCACCCAGGGAATCTGCTGCACGTAGCTCACCAGCATCTGCCAATAAGCGTTCATGTCGCACTCCTCATCGCGTTCTCGGACAGCACCTGATCGATGATGTCGCGCCCGTAGCCATCACTCTGCCGCGATTGCACTTCACGCAATGCGTCGGCGCCCATGCCCGGCAAGCCGAACAAGGCCTGCGCGGTGCGATAGCGCACCCACCAGACGCTGTCCGACAGCAGCGCTTCCAGTCGCCCGGCATCGCCAGGCTCGCCGATGCGGCCCAGCGCCGCTGCCGCGTGCATGCGCACATGCCAACGCGAAGCCGTGAGGAAAGCAATCACGCGCTCGCGATCCTGGCGATCGTTGATCAGCTGCAGGCAGACCGAAATGATGTGGTCATCCACATGCCCTTCCAGCAGTTGCCGCACCACAACCGCCGCACGCTGCGGATCGATGTCGGCAAGGAAGCGCACCAGTTTCACGGTGGAGTCGGCATTGGCACGCAGCAGCGCATTGCTGATCTCGCGGGCAGCGCTGCCGTCCTCGTTTTCGGCCAGGATCCGCGCCACGCTGCCGGTCACCCAATCCTCGCGCTCGGTGATCATCGGCACGAAGGCCGACATGGCGCGCGGCGGATCCACCTGCGCCAACGCCCGCGCTGCACACAGCGAGACAATCGGGCTGCGGTCGTTGAGGAATTTGGCCAGCAGGTCGTAGAGATGCCGGTCGCGCAGATGGCCCAGGGCAATGATGGTCATGGCGCGGTCGTGGTAGCTGCCACGCAACATGCGTTGCGCCGCCTCCTCCAGCCCCACCCGATGACCGAGCGGCGCCAGGCGCCGTACCGACGCTTCCGGCAGGCTCTCGCAGACGCTGTTCCAGGCTTCGACGAAGCCTATGACCTCATCGCGTTGCAATCGGTGCACCGGCACGGTTTCACCGGCAAGCTCGCGCTGCAGAACATCGTTCCAGAACTGCCGGGCCTGGGTGTCACGCTTTTCCCGGCGCTGCGCCCGTACCCGCAGAACAACAATGATCAACAGCAATACCGTGGCCAACAGCAGGGTGAGAATCGCCACCCAACTGGCCACGACAAGTACGGTCGGCCCCTCGAACAGACTGTCCATCGCAGTTCCCTACTTGTTGCGGATACGTGGCTTGCGAGACCACGTACCCCCCCTGGATACAGCTCCTGGTGCCAAGCATAGATAGAAACGTGATTCCCGTCTCTATTTTTCGCAGTTTCAGTAAGGTTTCCGTCATCAAATTATGTTAAGCAAGATCATAAGATGTAAATTTTTCATTAAAAACAATGCGCTACAGCGCACTTCGACACTCGCAACTGTCTGCCCCCCCCCTGCGCCCAGAGGTCAGCAACCTGTCTTCAGCCCCGGCAAGGCCGCGGTTATGCTCAAGCCCAGCCCATCACAAGGACGATCCATGCAGCGCTGCCGCCAGACCCTTCGTACCCGTTGCGCGCCCCTGTTGATCACCGCCAGCCTGTTGCTTGCCGGCATCGCCCCGGCATGGGCAGCCCCTGCCACCGATGCCGACGTCAACCGCCTGCTGGCCGCCTCCCGCGCCCAGAACATGCTCGACGCGATGCTGCCGCAGATGGAAGCCATGCAGGCGCAGCAGTTCGCCGAGATCGCCCAGAAGCAGTCACTGACTGCCGAGCAGAAGGCCGGGCTGCAACGCATCCAGCAGCGCACCTCGCAGACCTTGCGTCAGGCGCTGGCCTGGTCGCAGATGCGGCCGATGTATGTGGACCTGTACAAGCAGTCGTTCTCGAAGGAAGACGTACTGGCGATGGCCGAGTTCTACGAGAGCCCGGCCGGCCAGAGCCTGCTCGACAAGACCCCGGCACTGATGCAGAACCTGATGGTCGCCATCCAGCAGAAGATGACCCCGCTGATGGCGGACCTGCAGAAGGACCTTGAGAAGATCAACAGCGAAGTCAAATAAGCGCCCCAACGGTAGTGCCGAGCCATGCTCGGCAAGGGGCGTTACCGGTAAAGCCGCTCTGGTTCTTTTTGTGGGAGCGGCGTAAGCCCCCAAGCGGGCGATTTTTTAATTAACCGCAAGGCCCCAATATGATTATTTAAGGGCTTAGGGGGGGTAGAGCCCCCCC
>NZ_JBRREG010000102.1:0-14718 GCF_056760155.1 Stenotrophomonas sp. STEN022 | reverse complement strand
CCCCCCCCCCCCGCCCCCCCCCCACCCCCCCCTCCCCTCCCCCCCCCCCCCCCCCCCCCCCCCCCCCCCCCCCCCCCCCCCCCCCCCCCCCCCCCCCCCCCCCCCCCCACTACCGGGACGCCTTCCCGTAAAATGGGCGCATGGATGTCTCCCACTTGCTCGACGGGCTGAACGCAGCCCAGCGCGAGGCCGTTTCCGCGCCTCTTGGTCACCACCTGATTCTTGCCGGCGCCGGTTCCGGCAAGACGCGCGTGCTTATCCATCGCATCGCCTGGCTCACCGAAGTCTGCGGCGTGCCTGCGCACGGCATTTTCGCGGTCACCTTCACCAACAAGGCGGCCGGCGAAATGCGCCACCGCATCGACCTGCAGCTGAGCAAGGGCAGCCGCGGTATGTGGATCGGTACCTTCCACGGTCTCGCCCATCGCCTGCTGCGCCTGCACTGGGCCGATGCCAAGTTGCCGGAAGCCTTCCAGGTGATGGACTCGGATGACCAGCTGCGCATGATCAAGCGCGTGGTCCAGCAGCTGGAGCTGGACGACAGCAAGTACCCGCCCAAGCAGGTGATGTGGTGGATCAATACGCAGAAGGATGAAGGCCGCCGTCCGCAGCACATCCAGCCCGAGCCGCATGACCAGTGGGGCGAGACCCTGCGCCAGGCCTATGCGGCCTACCAGGAGCGCTGCGATCGTGCCGGCCTGGTCGACTTCGCCGAGCTGCTGCTGCGCGCGCATGAACTGCTGCGCGACAACCCGGCGCTGCTGGCGCATTACCGCGCCCGCTTCCGCGAAATCCTGGTCGACGAGTTCCAGGACACCAACGCCATCCAGTACGCCTTCGTGCGCGTGCTGGCCGGCGACAGCGCGCATGTATTCGTGGTCGGTGACGATGACCAGGCCATCTACGGCTGGCGCGGTGCCAAGGTCGAGAACGTGCAGCGTTTCCTCAAGGATTTCCCCGGCGCGCAGACCATTCGCCTGGAGCAGAACTACCGCTCCACCGCCAACATCCTTGGCGCCGCCAATGCGGTGATCGCGCACAACCCGGACCGCATTGGCAAGCAGTTGTGGACCGACAGCGGCGACGGTGATCCGATCGACGTGTTCGCCGCCTACAACGAAATGGACGAGGCGCGTTACCTGGTCGAGCGTGCGCGCCAATGGGTGCGCGATGGTGGCAGCTACGGTGATGTCGCCGTGCTCTACCGCAGCAACGCGCAGTCGCGGGCGTTCGAAGAAGCCCTGCTCAGCGAGCAGGTGCCGTACCGTGTGTATGGCGGCATGCGCTTCTTCGAGCGTGCTGAAATCAAGGACGCGTTGGCCTACCTGCGCCTGATGACCAACCGCAACGACGATGCAGCCTTCGAGCGTGCGGTGAATACGCCGACGCGCGGCATCGGCGAGCGTACCCTGGATGAAGTGCGACGCATTGCGCGCCAGCAGGCGCTGCCATTGTGGGAAGCGGCGATGCTGGCCACGCAGGGCACGGACCTGACTTCGCGCGCGAAGAATGCCCTGGCCGGCTTCATCAACCTGGTGCAGCAGATCACCGCCGAGACCGGCGAGATGGATCTGTCCGAGCGCATCGATCACGTGCTGTCGCGTTCGGCATTGCGTGAGCATTGGGGCAAGGAAAGCCGCAACGCGCTGGATTCGGAATCGCGTACCGACAACCTCGACGAATTGATATCGGTGGCCTCGCGCTTCGTGCGTCGCGAAGACGACATCGAAGAAGGTGCCGAGGACATGAGCGAGTTGGTTGCGTTCCTGTCCTACGCCTCGCTGGAGGCCGGCGAAGGCCAGGCACAGGCAGGCGAGGAAGGTGTGCAGCTGATGACGCTGCACTCGGCCAAGGGCCTGGAGTTCCCGCTGGTGTTCCTCGCGGGCATGGAAGAAGGCTTGTTCCCAAGCGCTAGGTCGCTGGAGGAAAGCGGGCGTCTGGAAGAAGAGCGCCGCCTGGCCTATGTCGGCATCACTCGTGCGCGGCAGAAGCTTGTGCTGGGCTATGCCGAATCACGCCGCATCCACGGCCAGGACAACTACAGCCTGCCGTCACGTTTCCTGCGTGAGATTCCGCGCGAGCTGCTCAATGAAGTTCGCCCCAAGGTACAGGTCTCGCGCCCGGCCTCGCTTGGTGCAAGCCGGTCGATGGGCGGCCACGCCAACATCGAGAAGCCGCCGATCAAGCTCGGTGCGCTGGTCAATCACCCGAAGTTCGGCGAAGGCATGGTCACCGACTACGAAGGCAACGGCCAGCATGCACGCGTGCAGGTCGAGTTCGCCGACGCAGGCAGCAAGTGGCTGGTGATGGCGTATGCGAATCTGACGGTGATCTGATCAAGCGGCAAGCCATGTAGCCCGGGCAAGCGCAGCGCACCCGGGACGTGATCTGCGCATTGCCTGTGTGCGAAGGGCTGCCGAGCATGGCTCGGCACTACAGTTGGGTTGCGTGATTCCGCAGCTGCTCCCAGTCCAGATCGAACTTGGCCAGGTATTTGCGCAGGCGGTCGGCGTCATTGGTGCTGGCGCGCTGCGTGCGCGATACCGCGAACAGTTCACGGCCAGCTGCAGACAGGTTCTTTGAGCGCAGGCAGACGCGTACCACTTCCTCCAGCTGCACGCGGTCGAAGCGGTCCAGCTGGTTTGCTGCGTCACCCATCACTACCTGCAGCGGTGATGCATCATCGCCGCCATGCCATTGCGTGCGCAGGCGGTTTATCTCCTCGTCGACGCCATCGGTCTGGATGCGGCCGGCATTGGCCAGCGTCGCCATGCGCACAACGCTGGCGCCCAGATCGCGGAAGTTGCCGCGCCATGCTGCTTCGCTGCTGGTGGCGAATGTCAGGTACCGGCTACGCGCTTCGGCGTTGAAGCGCACGCGTTCATGCTGTTCGCGTGACCAGCGCTCCAGTTCGAATTCCAGGTTGGGCTCGATGTCCTCGCTGCGTTCGGCAAGGCCGGGGAGTTGGTAAGTCCACAGGTTCAGGCGTGCCAGCAGGTCCTCGCGGAAGCGGCCTTGGTGGACATCGTGCTGCAGGTCGCGGTTGGTGCCGGCAATCAGCTGGAAGTCGCTTTCGACCTCGCGGTCGCTGCCCACCGGCAGGAAGCGCTTCTCTTCCAGTGCGCGCAGCAGCATGGCCTGTTCGTCCGCTCCCAGCTCGCCGATCTCGTCGAGGAACAGCAGGCCTTGGTGGGCAGAGCGCAGCAGGCCGGCGCGGTCGCTGCTGGCGCCGGTGTAGGCACCCTTGGTATGGCCGAACAAAGTGCTCATCGCGCCATCGCCACGCAGGGTGGCGCAGTTCACATCGACGAAGCGACCTGGCAGCTGGTGCTTGAGCTTCTTCAGCTCGAATACGCGCTTGGCCAACTGGCTCTTGCCGGCACCGGTGGGGCCGGTCAGCAGCATCGGTGCGCGCGAGCGCGTCGCGACTTTCTCGATCTGCTCGATCATCCGGTTGAAACCCGGGTTGCGGGTGGCGATGCCGCTTTTGAGCAGGTCGCGGTCCTGCAGCTGCTGTTGGGCAAAGCGTTGGGCGATGTGGTCGTAGCGCGACAGGTCCAGGTCGATCACGGTGTGGCTGCCGGGGTCGCCATTGCCTTGCTTGCGCGGCGGCGAGGTCTGCAGCAGGCGGCCGGGGAAGTGCCGGCTCTCGGTCAGCAGGAACCAGCAGATCTGGGTGACGTGGGTGCCAGTGGTGATGTGGACGTAATAGTCCTCCTCGTCCGGCTGGAATGGATAGCTCGCCAGGAAGTCATGCAGGCGTGCGTACACGCCTTCGAATTCCCAGGGGTCGACCAGATAGGTGTCGTGCAGGCGCAGCTCGGTACCCGGCGATACCAGAGCCAGATCTTCCTGCACCAGTTTGGCCAGCCGGCTGAAGCGGCGCTCGTCCAGCATCAGCTCGATGCGATCGGGCTGGAAGTCTTCATGCATGCCCAGGGCTACGGTGGGCCGCCATTTTTCCCAGCGACCGGGGCCGCTGCCCGAATCGAGCTGGGTGCCGAGCATGCCGAAGATAACCTGACGCTTGGACATATCCATTCCTATAAAAAGCGCGCTGAAAGTATACGTAAAGGCGCAATCGGGAGGTGCAAATCTTCTCCGGAAAAATACAAATACCTTTGTAAATCAGCATCTTGAATGGAGTATCGAAAAGTTGGCACGGCCATTGCGTTGTATACGGCCAAGAGAGCGGCGGGCAGTTCCCGCCAAGGAGCACGAAATGGCCAACGCAAACCTGTTCGCATCCTTCCGCGGCGCCCTGCTGCCGAAGGCCACGGTCCGCAACGAAGCCGGTGGATCGGCCTATGCCCGTGACCCGCGTGCGGCATTGGCCCTGTTCGCCGCCACCGGTTGCTTGAACAGCACCTTCTACGCCAGCGCCGATGCGCAACTGGAGCAGGTGCAGGCGCTGTGCAACGAGGTCGATGCTGGCTTCATTGCCCGCACTGCTGCTTATGCCCACGGTGTGGCACATATGAAGGACGTGCCGGCACTGCTGTTGGCGATGCTGAGCATGCGCGATGGCGAGGCGTTTGCCGCGGCCTTCCCGCATGTGATCGACAACGGCCGCATGCTGCGTACCTTCGTGCAGATCATGCGCAGTGGTCGGGTGGGGCGTCGTTCGCTGGGCTCGTTGCCGAAGCGTCTGCTGCGGCAGTGGCTGGAGCAGGCCTCGCCGAAGGCGATCATCCGTGCGGCGATCGGCAACCAGCCGTCGCTGGCCGATGTGATCCGCATGGTCCACCCCAAGCCGCAGGATGCCGCGCGTGAGGCGTTGTATGCCTGGGTGATCGGGCGGCCCTACGACGAGGCTTTGCTGCCAGCAGAGCTGCGTGCCTACGAGGCGTTCAAGCGCGAACCGCGCGGGATATTGCCGGACCTGCCGTTCCAGTACTACAGCGCGCTGGCATTGGATGCCGCGCAATGGGCGGTACTGGCACGCAACTCGAGCTGGCAGCAGCTGCGGATGAACTTGAACACCTTTGCCCGTCACGGTGTGTTCGAAGATCCGGCGATGGTGGCGGAGGTGGCTGCGAAGCTGCGTGACCCGCAGCAGATTGCCCGTTCGCGGGTGCTGCCCTACCAACTGCTGATGGCCTACCACGCCGGTGCGGCGCTGCCGCGTCCGATCCTGGACGCACTGCAGGACGCGATGGAAGTGGCGACCGCCGCGGTGCCGGTATTGCAGGGCAAGGTGGTGGTGGCGGTGGACGTTTCCGGTTCGATGCAGTGGCCAGTGACTGGCTATCGCAAGGGAGCAAGCTCGGCGGCGCGGTGCGTCGACGTCGCGGCCCTGATCGCGGCCTGTGTGTTGCGCGGTCACCCGCAGGCGCAGGTGCTGCCGTTCGATACCGCGGTGCGTCCGCAGCAGTTGAACCCGCGTGACAGTGTGATGACCTTGGCACGGCAGTTGGCGATCAATGGTGGCGGTACCTCGGTAAGCGCACCGCTGGCCCACCTCAACCGCAAGCGGGCACAGGTGGATCTGCTGGTGCTGGTGTCGGACAACGAGAGCTGGCGTGACACCCGCGGCAACCGCGAGACCGCAACCATGCGTGAGTGGGCCGTGCTGAAGGCGCGTTGCCCGCAGGCGCAGCTGGTCTGCATTGATCTGCAGCCGGTGGCCAGCAGCCAGACGGTTGAGCGCGAAGACGTGCTGCATATCGGCGGCTTCAGCGATGCAGTGTTCGAACTGCTGGCCAATGCCAGCCTGCCGCCGGCGCAGCGCCCGCGCTGGGTGGAACGGATCGCGGCAATGGATCTGTAAGGGCGATACGGATGTCGCCGATGTGATGCCCGGCCGGCAATGGGGCCGGCCGGGCCTGGAGACTATTTCATGGGAGAAGGCGGATGCCGGCCTGACTACATTGGTTGTTCACTCCGGTTCGAATCCGGAGGGTCAGTCCAACCCTTGCCGTCTGCTCCCACCCTTCATGTCGGTCTGTACGAATGCCGATGGAACTACAGCATTTGACGCTCCAGGTCGCGGGTTCGAATCCCGCCCGATGCCGCGATGCGTCGGTAGCTCAGTGGATAGAGCAGGATCGCCGCCTTGCCCTCGTGGCACAGCGGTGAAGCGTTCCATCATTCTTGTCGTATCTGCCGGCACCTTGTTCGTATTACTTCGTGCTTCGGCATGAAAGCGCTTCAACGTCGGCATGCACGAATGCCGAAGGAACTACAGCCTCTTAAGCTCCGGGTCGCGGGTTCGAATCCCGCCCGTTGTGGAAACGCAGCGGTAGCTCAGTCTGGTTAGAGCAGGATGTTCCTTCAAACCTTGTCGTGCAGGCCGGCACCTTTCGTAGATGTTTCATGCGGTGAATGCAGGTGGAACTACATTGGAAGCCCTTCGGGGTCGGGTTCAAGTCCCGGCTGCCTTGCCAGACCTGCTCTGGTACTGCGGACAGTTCCACCCCCTTTTGTCACCGCACCTTTGATTTGAAGATGACAGGAAAGCCATCAATGAACGACACCAATTACAACGTCATCCAGGAGCCGGGTGCGGCACCGATCAAGCTGTGGACGCGCGGCGTGCCCTTGGAAGACGAGGCCCGCGAGCAGCTGAAGAACATCGCGCGCCTGCCCTTCATCCATCAGTGGGTGGCGGTGATGCCCGACGTCCATCTGGGCAAGGGTGCGACCGTGGGCTCGGTGGTACCGACCATCGGCGCCATCATTCCGGCTGCAGTTGGCGTGGATATCGGCTGCGGCATGATCGCCACCCGCACCACGCTGACCGCCAGCGACCTGCCGGACAATCTGTCGGCGCTGCGCAGCGCGATCGAACGCGCAGTGCCGCACGGCCGCAGCGTGACCCGTGGCGGCCGCGACAAGGGCAGCTGGGACACCGCGCCGGAGCTGGCGGTGGAAGGCTGGTCGCAGCTCGCTGCCGACTTCGCCCTGATCTGCGAGCGTCACCCCAAGCTGAAGAACACCAACAACCTCAAGCATCTGGGAACGCTGGGTACCGGCAACCACTTCGTCGAGGTATGCCTGGATGAAGAGCAGCGCGTGTGGTTCATGCTGCACTCCGGCTCGCGTGGCGTCGGCAATGCCATCGGCACCTACTTCATCGAACTGGCCAAGCAGGAGATGCGTCGCTGGATGATCAACCTGCCGGACCAGGACCTGGCGTACCTGCCGGAAGGCAGCGCGCATTACGGCGACTACGTGTTCGCGGTGGATTGGGCACAGCGTTTCGCCCGCATCAACCGCGAGGTGATGATGCGCAATGTGGTTGCGGCCGCGCGTACGGTGATCAGCAAGCCGTTCGAGGCGCAGGCCGAGGCGGTCAACTGCCACCACAACTACGTCAACCGCGAGCACCACTTCGGCAAGGATGTGCTGGTGACGCGCAAGGGCGCAGTGAGCGCGCGCAAGGGCGAGATGGGCATCATCCCGGGCAGCATGGGCGCCAAGAGCTTCATCGTGCGCGGGCTGGGCAACGAGGACAGCTTCCACAGCTGCAGCCACGGTGCCGGCCGCGTGATGAGCCGCACCAAGGCGCGCAAGCTGATCAGCGTGGATGACCACATCAAGGCCACCGCGCACGTGGAGTGCCGCAAGGACGCTGAGGTAGTGGATGAGTCACCGGCCGCCTACAAGTCGATCGAGGCGGTGATGGAGGCGCAGCGCGATCTGGTTGAGATCATGCATACCCTGCGTCAGGTGGTATGTGTGAAGGGATAAGGCAAGATGGCGCTCCACTGCGGTGGGGCGCCAAAGGAAGGCAAGACAATGGAAATGATTGAGATAGATGGAAGCCAGGGCGGCGGGCAGTTGCTGCGCTCTGCGTTGAGCTTGAGCCTGTGCACTGGGATTGGCTTTGCCATGCAGGACATCCGTGCCAAGCGCTCACGGCCCGGCTTGATGCGCCAGCATTTGACCGCGGTCAACGCTGCGGCGCGGATCAGCAATGCGCACGTAGAAGGCGCGGCCCTGGGCGCGACCACGCTGCGTTTCGTGCCCGGCATCGTGCAGGCGGGCGACTACCACTTCGCCATCGGCAGCGCCGGTTCGGCGACGTTGGTGCTGCAGACGGTGCTGCCCGCGCTATGGCAGACCTCCGCGCCATCACGTGTGCGCCTGGAAGGCGGTACACACAACCCGATGGCACCGAGTGCCGACTTCATCAGCAGCTGCTATCTGCCGGCATTGGCGCGGATGGGCGTGCAGGCGGACCTGCAGTTGCATGTGCCGGGCTTCCATCCGGCCGGTGGCGGGGTGCTGGAAGCGACGGTGCAGGCGTGTGCGCAGCTGCAGCCACTCGAGTTAAGTGTGCGCGGGCCCTTGCAGGCGCTGGAAGCGCAGGTGCTGGTATCGGGCCTGCCCGCCGCCATCGGTCAGCGCGAGCTGGATGTGCTGGCCAAGCGCTTCGGCGTGGACGCCCATCCACGCCATGTGCGGGTGGTGCGGCCGGCGCTGGGGCCGGGCAACGTGGCTTCGATGACGGTGCAGCATGACCAGCATGTCGAGCATTTCGACAGCCATGGCGAGCGCGGACTGGCTGCCGAGGACGTGGCGGGTCGGCTGGCCGACACCGTACAGTCCTATCTGGAGGGCGGCGCCTGCGTGGGCGAGCATCTGTCCGACCAGTTGCTGCTGCCGATGGCGCTGGCCGGCGGCGGTCGCTTCACCACCGCCACGCTCAGCGACCATCTGCGCAGCAATGCCAGGCTTATCGAGAAGTTCCTGCCGGTGGAGTTCGACTGGCAGCAGCGTGGACCACACTGGGAGGTATGGGTCAGCGCCTGATCGGCCCGGTTTGATCTTGCGCAAGGCATGGGGGCAACATCGGGTGTGCAATGGTGTCACCACCACCCTTCATCCAAGGAGAACTGCCATGTACAAGCGCATCCTGATCGCCACCGACGGTTCCGAGCTTTCCGCCAAGGGTCTGGCCAAGGGCTTGGAGTTGGCCGCCCAGCTGGGCGCGCATGCCGACATCGTCACGGTTTCCGAGCCGTGGGCGGTGGGCATGTACGACGCCATGGGCTGGAGCGCCGGCTACGAGGCCAGCCCGGAGTACAAGAAGGACCGCGAGGAAGCCGCGCAGAAGATCCTGCAGCCGGCGCTGGAGGCAGCACATGCGGCCGATGTGGCCGATGTGCAGACCCACCACGTGCTGGACCGCTACGCCGCCGACGGCATCATCGACACCGCCAAGGCCTGCAACAGCGACCTGGTGGTGATGACCTCGCATGGCCGCCGTGGCGTCACCCGGGTACTGCTGGGCAGCCAGACCTCCGAGGTGCTGGCCCGCAGCACGGTACCGGTGTTGGTGATCCGCTGAGGCTTTGAGCTCCCTCCCTTTCGCGCAGCGAAGGGGAGGGCTGGGGAGGGGTTGCTTGTTGAGCAAAGCCAAAAGCTCCCCTCATCCGCCCCTTCGGCGCACCTCGCTCCGCGCCCCGGCCCCGCGTAGCACGCGGGGCGTACGAACAGTCACGAGCCTTTGGCTCGTAAGCGCCTGTTCTTAACCCCGTTTGCGGGAGAAGGGAGGTTTCAGGCCCAGCTTTGTCTACTGGCACCCGCCGGCAGCTGGATCACCAGCTATACAGCTTCCAGTACACCGGCTTGGTGCCGTCCTTGTCGCTGTCCATGCGGCCGTCGCCGTCGCGGTCGTACATGTAGAACGGGGCACCACGGGCCGGGGTCACCTTGACCATGCGCAGGGTGCCGCCGACGCGGTACTCCTCGATGGTGTCGCCGTTGTCCATCGCCTTGCGGGTGACATCCGCGCCTTTGACATCTACCGGTGGCGAGCCCGCGCCGAGGGTGGCGCAGCCGGACAGGGCCAGCAGGGGGATCAGCAGCAAGGATTTCATGGTGGTGCTTCCTTCGGTGGGAATGGTCCGATTATGCCTGTCCACGTGCAGCAGCGGCCCGCCGCGTAGAATCAGCGCATGAGCAGATTAGTCCTGATAGACGGTTCCAGTTACCTGTACCGCGCGTTCCACGCGCTCCCGCCACTGACCAACGCCAATGGCGAGCCGACCGGCGCGCTGTTCGGCGTGGTCAACATGCTGCGTTCCACGCTGAAAGAGAAGCCTGAGTACGTCGCCTTCGTGGTCGATGCACCGGGCAAGACCTTCCGTGACGACATGTATGCCGAGTACAAGGCCAACCGTCCGCCCATGCCTGATGACCTGCGCTCGCAGGTGCAGCCGATGTGCGACATCGTGCAGGCGCTGGGCATCGACATCCTGCGTGTCGACGGCGTCGAAGCTGATGACGTGATCGGCACGCTAGCGCTGGCCGCCGCTGCGGATGGACTGGAGGTCACCATCTCCACCGGCGACAAGGATTTCGCACAGCTGGTGCGCCCAGGCGTGGTGCTGGTCAATACCATGACCGGCAGCCGTACCGATTCTGACGCGGCAGTGATGGAAAAATTCGGCGTGCGTGCCGATCAGATCATCGATTACCTGGCGCTGATGGGCGATACCGTCGACAACGTGCCGGGCGTGGAGAAGTGCGGCCCCAAGACCGCCGCCAAGTGGCTGGCCGAGTACAACGATCTTGACGGCGTGATTGCTGCCGCAACTGCCATGAAGGGCAAGATCGGTGAGAACCTGCGCGTCGCGCTGCCGCGCCTGCCGTTGAACCGCGATCTGGTCACCATCCGCACAGACGTGCCGCTGGAACAGGGACCACGCGACCTGCAGCTGCGCGAGCAGGACGTGGAGTCGCTGCGTGGCCTGTATGCGCGCTACGGCTTCACCCAGGCGTTGCGCGAGCTGGGTGGGGTTGCCGCGCCCGACGTCGCTGCCGACAGCAAGCCCAGCCTGCGCGGCACCGCCGCTGGCTACGCCAAGGCGGCCGACAGTGAGCCGGTTGCCGGGCTGGACCCGGCGATGGCGGCCAAGGGTGAATACGAAACGGTATTCACCAGCGAGCAGTTGCAGGCCTGGGTGGAGCGCCTGCAGGCCGCCGACGAATTCGCGTTTGATACCGAAACCGATGCGCTGGATGCGATGCGCGCCAACCTGGTCGGCATCAGCCTGGCGGTAGAGGTCGGCAGGGGTGCGTATATCCCGGTCGGCCACATCTACCCCGGCGCACCGGCACAGCTGCCGATGCAGCAGGTGCTGGATGCGCTCAAGCCGCTGCTGGAAGACGCCAGCAAGAAGAAGCTCGGCCAGCACGGCAAGTACGACATCCATGTGCTGCGCCGCCACGGCGTCGACGTGCAGGGCTATGCCGACGACACCATGCTGGAAAGCTTCGTGCTCAATTCAACAGCTACCCGCCATGACATGGACTCGCTGGCGCAGCGCTATCTTGGCTACACCACCACCAAGTTCGAGGAGGTGGCGGGCAAGGGCGCAAAGCAGATTTCGTTTGCCCAGGTAGGCATCGACGAAGCCGGTGCCTACGCCGCCGAAGACGCTGACATCACCTTGCGCCTGCACCGCGTGCTGGGCCCGCAGCTGGCGGCCGTGCCCTCGCTGCAGAGCGTGTACCGCGATATCGAAATGCCATTGGTGCCGGTGCTTGCCCGCATCGAGGCCAACGGTGTACGCATCGATGCGGCCGAATTGAAGCGGCAGAGCAGCGATCTGTCGGCACGCATGCTGGCCGCACAGCAGAAGGCCACCGAGCTGGCCGGCCACACTTTCAACCTGGACTCGCCCAAGCAGCTGCAGGCGGTGTTGTTCGACGAGCTTGGCCTGCCAGCGCTGGTGAAAACCCCCAAGGGCCAGCCCAGCACCAACGAAGAGGCGCTGGAAGCGATTGCCGAACAACACGAGCTGCCGCGCGTCATCCTCGAATACCGCGGCCTGACCAAACTGCGTAGCACCTATACCGACAAGCTGCCGGAGATGGTCAACCCGGATACCGGCCGCGTGCACACCAGCTACCACCAGTCGGGTGCGGCGACCGGCCGCCTGTCTTCTTCCGATCCCAACCTGCAGAACATCCCGGTCCGCACCGAGGACGGCCGGCGTATCCGCAAGGCATTCGTCGCACCGCCGGGACGCAAGCTGATGGCCTGCGACTACTCGCAGATCGAGTTGCGGATCATGGCGCATCTGTCGGAAGACCCGGGCCTGGTGCGCGCATTCGAGCAGGGCGCCGACGTGCACCGTGCCACCGCTGCCGAAGTGTTCGGTCGCGCGCTGGACGAAGTGACGCCGAACGAGCGGCGCGCGGCCAAGGCGATCAACTTCGGCCTGATGTACGGCATGAGTGCGTTCGGCCTGGCCAAGAACCTCGGCATTGATCGTGGCCAGGCGCAGGATTATGTGGCGCTGTATTTCAGCCGCTATCCGTCGGTGCGTGATTTCATGGAGCGCATGCGCGTGCAGGCACGCGAGCAGGGCTATGTGGAAACCCTGTTTGGTCGCCGCCTGTACCTGAACGACATCAACGCCCGCAACCAGGGCCTGCGTGCCGGCGCCGAGCGTGCCGCCATCAACGCACCGATGCAGGGCACCGCGGCGGACATCATCAAGCGCGCGATGGTCAGCGTGGATGGCTGGCTGCAGGGGCACAGTGACAAGGCCAAGATGATCCTGCAGGTGCACGATGAACTGGTGTTCGAGGCGGACATCGCATTCATCGACACCTTGCGCGCCGAAGTCGAACAACGGATGGCAGCCGCCGCGAGCCTGCGTGTGCCCTTGGTGGTTGATACCGGAATCGGGGAAAATTGGGACGAAGCTCATTGATTTTCTAGTTTCTTAACTAGAAAGTTTTAGTAAATGAAACAATGCGTCGCGTTACATCGCATTTAGAAAATAGCGGTGTTTTTCGCAGATGAATCTGTCCTTAATTATTTTGGAAGAAAGACAGAATCTTCACGAACCATCAAGGTTGAGAGTGCTCATATAGTCCGCGACAGACGCAACGTCTGTCGCGGATCTCTCCCATCCCCTGGAGCAGATCTCGGAGCGGGGATTCCTCCCCAAATGCCCGCTCCCCGGCCCCGTCGACCCCCCCCTGGTCGGCGGGGCTTCTTTTTTGCGCAAACGAAATGATTCCGGCTGGCGAAGCAGTCGCTGTGCTTCTCGCATCATTTTTATCCTCGATGGCCGAGGATGGCCCCATCGAGTGATGGAGGGGAACCATGTCCGATCTTTTTGCGCTGGCGATGCCGTGGTGGGAATTCATCCTGCGCGCGGTGATTGTCTATGTCGTGGTGCTGGTGATGGTGCGGCTGGCAGGCAAGCGCACGCTGGGCCAGTTCACCCCGTTCGACATGTTGCTGCTGGTGTTGTTGGGCAATGCGGTGCAGAACGCCTTGCTGGGGCAGGACACATCACTGGGTGGCGGCCTGCTGCTGGCGCTGACGCTGATTGCCTTGAACTACTTCGTCGGCTGGATCACCACCCGCAGCCCAGTCGTGGAGCGGATGATCGAGGGCGAGCCGGTGGTATTGGCGCGGCATGGCCATGTGCTGCAGAAAGTGCTGCAGCGCGAGCTGGTCAGCAAGGCTGATTTCGCCAAGGCGATGCGCGATGCCGGTTGCGATCAAGTCGATGAAGTAGATCTGGCGCTGCTGGAAACCACCGGCCACATCACCATCATCCTCAAGAAGGACAAGATGTAGTGCCGAGCCATGCTCGGCAAAGGTGTTGTAGGAGCGGGGTAAGCCGCGAAGCCGACAGCAATGAAGTGGCGACGATGCCTGCAATCGGACCGACCATGAGCTTCGCGGCTTACGCCGCTCCTGCAAGTTTGGTTTCCTGGTAAAGCCCCTGCCGCGCATGGCTCGGGACTACAGCCAATCTCTTGGGACCAGGTATTCGGCCAGGCGAGCTTCGTCGCTGCCGCTGTCGGGGGTGTAGCCGTACTCCCAGCGCACGCGCGGTGGCAGGCTCATCAGGATGCTCTCGCTGCGGCCGCCACTCTGCAGGCCGAACAGGGTGCCGCGGTCGTAGACCAGGTTGAACTCGACGTAGCGGCCGCGTCGGTACAGCTGGAACTCGCGCTCGCGTTCGCCATACGGCGTGTCCTTGCGGCGTTCGACGATGGGCAGGTAGGCATCGAGGAAGCCGTCACCAACCGCCTGCAGGTAAGCGAAGTCGGTTTCGAAATCAGCGTGCAGGTCGTCGAAGAACAGGCCGCCAACGCCGCGCGTTTCATTGCGGTGCTTGAGGAAGAAATATTCATCGCACCAGCGCTTGTGCGCGGCATAGCGGTCTTCGCCGTAAGGCGCGCACAGCTCGCGCGCAACCGTGTGCCAATGCTGCACGTCCTCGTCGAAGGGATAGAACGGGGTCAGGTCGAAGCCGCCGCCGAACCAGGCCGCCACCGTCTTGCCATCCAGTTCGGCCTGGAAGTAGCGCACGTTGGCGTGGGTGGTCGGCAGGTAGGGGTTGCTCGGGTGGAACACCAGCGAGACGCCACAGGCGCGCCAGGACGCTCCTGCGAGCTCCGGGCGATTGGCCGAGGCCGAGGGCGGCAGGCGGGTGCCGGCGACGTCGGAGAAGCCGATGCCGGCCTGCTCGAATACCGCACCATCGCGCAGGATGCGGGTGCGGCCACCGCCGCCTTCGGCACGCTGCCAGCGGTCCTCGTTGAAACGGGCCTGGCCGTCGGCCTGCTCGATGGCGGCGCAGATGCGGTCCTGCAGGCCGGTCAGATAGTCGCGTACGCGGTCGAATTCGTTCATGTGCGTACTGTAGCGGGGGGCCCGCGCGCCGCCCGGGGGCGCAGCCAGGGGTTGGGAGGGCAGTTTTCGGGGTGGGGGTTGGCGGGGGGGGGGGGGGG
>NZ_JBRREG010000101.1:0-16144 GCF_056760155.1 Stenotrophomonas sp. STEN022 | reverse complement strand
TTTATTTATTACCAAACGCCATCGGATGCGCCTCCCACGTCCAGTCAATGGTTAAACATTTGCGCCGTAGCATGCCGTGGCTGTTGCTCCCCGCGAAACCCAGTCGGGCCATTGGTCGGGGCACTAGATGCGTGCTGACGCTGCCGAGCATGGTTCGGCATCCATTCAACGCCCAAAACGCACAAGCCCCGGGAAACCGGGGCTTGTGCGTTTTGTGGTTTTGGAATCACTTGCAGCAAGGCACTAAAGCTGCCGGAAAAGCTGCCGTTATTGGTATCAGCAGCGGTGCTAAGGCTCCTACCCCCGCCCACTGCACCCAGTACCGGCCAGGTGATGTGCCGGACCCAACGCCACATAGGAAGCTCGAATCATGGCACAAGTCATCAACACCAACATCATGTCGCTCAATGCTCAGCGTAACCTGGGCACCAGCGGCTCCAGCCTGGCCACCTCGATCCAGCGCCTGTCCTCGGGCCTGCGCATCAACAGCGCCAAGGACGACGCCGCCGGTCTGGCGATCTCCGAGCGTTTCAGCACCCAGATCCGCGGCATGGACCAGGCCGCACGCAACGCCAACGACGGCATCTCGATGGCGCAGACCGCCGAAGGCGCGTTGACCGAGATCGGCAACAACCTGCAGCGTATCCGTGAGCTGTCGGTGCAGTCGCGCAACGCCACCAACTCGCCTTCCGACCGTGAAGCCCTGAACGCCGAAGTGCAGCTGCTGAAGGCAGAAATCCAGCGCGTCGCCGAGCAGACCAACTTCAACGGCACCACCCTGCTGGACGGCAGCTTCCAGGCACAGTCGTTCCAGATCGGCGCCGACCAGGGCCAGACCATCGACATCGCCCAGATCGCCAACGCCAACATCAAGGATCTGGGCAACTGGAACAAGGTCGACACCGCCGCCACCGCGTCGGGCGTCGCCGCTACCGGTGGCTATGTCGCAGGCACCCCGACCCCGGGCACCGGCACTCTGGATCTGAGCACTGTCGTAAACCGTGATCTAGCGTTCACTTTCGACGTCAATGGCACCCAGGTCAACGTCGCCGCCGGCACCACCCGTACGGCCACCCAGCTGGCCACTGATGTCGCAGCGGCCATCAATGCCCAGGCCCCGGGCACTGCTACCGGCGGCGCCACCAACGTGACCCTGAGCAACGCCGGCAGCTCGGCATTGGTCGTCGGCAACTTCTCGAACGGTGTCACTGCAGTCACCGCAGCAGCACAGACCGAAACCGGCGGCACCCCGGCCAGCTTCACCGCCGGCAACTTCACCCTGACCGGCAGCAAGGGCACCGCCACCATCAGCTACGGCGCAGCCGGCAGCGGCGCCCAGCGTGCCACCGACCTGGTCAAGGCCATCAACAACCAGAGCTACAACACCGGCGTTTCCGCGTCGCTGGACAGCGCTGGCAAGCTGCAGCTGGCCTCGGCCTCGGGCCAGTTCACTGTTGGCGGCGGCGGCACCACTCTGACCGCGCAGACCGGCCTGACCGCTGCAACCACCACCAACTGGGCCGCAGGCGCTTCGGCAACCGGCTTCGCTGACCTGGACATCTCCACCACCGCCGGTGCCGACAACGCACTGAACGCGATGGACGCAGCCCTGAGCACCATCAACTCCGCTCGCGCCGATCTGGGTGCCGTGCAGAACCGCTTCACCTCGGTGGTGGCCAACCTGAACACCTCGTCGGAAAACATGTCTTCGGCCCGCAGCCGTATTCGTGACACCGACTATGCCAAGGAAACGGCAGAACTGACCCGCACGCAGATCCTGCAGCAGGCCGGTACCGCCATGCTGGCCCAGGCCAACCAGACCAGCCAGAACGTGCTGAGCCTGCTGCGCTGATCCAGCAAGCAACACCCTCCACGTCGGCGTGATAACGCTGGCGTGGCACAAGCCCCGCCAGCAATGGCGGGGCTTGTGCGTTATGGAAGCACTGCAATGCCAGCGCCTGGATCACGGCGTCGAAGCCGACGCCTTGGCAACACCATTCAGCGCCGCCAAGGGTCCACCTCTCACACGCCGTGAACTGCGCTGTGCGCGCCCGCAGGCACTGGCACGCCGCTTGCAGATGACTGCGGAGCCACGCGGCTAAAGCTATGCCGCCGCGTGCCGATATCCGGGGTGGCGGTTGCAGCTTCACCCCCTCGCTGAAAGAGGAACTTCCATGGCTACGTCTTCCCTGTCCACCATTGGCTCCGGCTTGGACATTCCCACCATCGTCAAGCAGTTGGTTGCAGCTGAGCGCGCGCCTGCTGCCAACCGCATCAACAACCAGGGAACCACGGCCACTGCCAAACTCTCCGCGCTGGGCAACATCAAGAGCTCGCTGAGCAGCCTCCAGACGGCGATGGACGCGATGGGAAAAGCTGCCGATCTGCGCGCCTATAAAACCTCCGTACCGGAGAAAAGCGGCTTCTCCGCGACCATCGTCACCGACCCCTCTACCGGCAAGACCTTGGCCGCCGCGGGTACGTACAACATCGAAGTGCTCAGCCTGGCGCAGCCGCAGAAGCTCAGCTCCGGCGCGTTTGACGCCGAAGCCGTGGTGGGCGACGGCAAGCTGTCGATCGCTTGGGGCGAGAAGGATTCCATCTCGGTCGATATCGCTCCGGGCAGCAACCTGACCAGCATCGCCGCCGCCATCAATAGCGCAGCCGGAGGCAAAGGCGTCAATGCCACCGTCATCACCGCCAACGATGGCCAGCATCTGGTACTCAACGCAGTCAATGCCGGTACCGACGGTAAGTTGACGGTCACTGCCAGCGGTGGCAATGGCGGCCTTTCCGCGCTGGCCTGGGACGGCAGCAGCGGTGGCATGTCACAGATCAGTGCTGCCACCAACGCACACGTACGCGTGGACGGGTTTGACCGTGAATCCAGCAGCAACAGCATCAGCGACATCATCGCCGGGGTGACGCTGGACCTGACCAAGGCCGAGGCTGGCACCACCACCCCGTTGACCATCACCCAGAACAATGAACAGCTGAAATCGGCGGTACAGGCCTTCGTTGCCGCCTACAACGCCTCGACCAGCCTGCTCAAGAGCTCCAGCGCCTATGACGCCGAGAAGGATCAGGCATCGGTACTGACGGGCGACTCGATGGTGCGCGGCCTGCAGCAACAGCTGCGCGGCCAGCTCAGCGCAAACGTCATCGACCTCAAGGAACTGGGGCTGACCATCACCAAGGATGGCACCCTGTCATTGGATGCCAGTGTCTTCGACAAGGCGATGGCCAAGAATCCCGCCGCCGCCGAGGCTCTGGTAGGCAAAAGCGGCAAGCTGTATGAAGGCATGAACAGCATTCTCAAGAGCAACCTGGACAGCGGCACCGGCACCTTGGTGCAGCGTACCGATGCGCTCAACAAGGAAATCAAGAAGCTCGGCAAGCAGCTCGATGATCTCGACGCCCGCATGGAAAAGGTATCCGCGCGCTACACCGCCCAATTCACGGCGATGGACAAGCTGGTGTCACAGATGCAGGGCACCAGCAGCTACCTCTCGCAGCAGCTTTCGGCGATGTCCGGCTGATAGCCCAGGACGGGCTCAAGCCACACGCATTGATGGCCGATAGCAGATCACGCCACACAAATGATGTATCGGCAGTCGTTGCCATCACTGCACGAATACCAGGAGATTGAGTACATGTACGGTCCCAGCCGCAATTTCGCCGAGCAATACCGCCAGATCGGCGTTTCAACCCGGGTAGTGGATGCCGACCCCCACAAGCTGGTCTCCCTCCTTCTGGAAGGCGCCAGCGAGCGCATGCGGCGCGCCGAGGCCTTCCTTGCCAAAGGCGATCAGGCATTGAAGGGCAAGGCAATCGGCGAAGCCTGCGCCATCGTTGGCCAGCTCAACGGCTCGCTCGATCATGTCGCTGGCGGCGAAGTTGCGGGCAATCTTTCCGCACTCTATGACTACATCGTGCAACGCTTGACCGAAGCAAACCTCAACAACGACGTTGCCGCTCTGCAGGAATCGCTCTCCCTGCTCAGCGAGATCGAATCTGCCTGGAACGCCATCCCGTCCGAGCAGCGCAGCGTGCCAACCGCAAGCGGCGCGCGCTGATGACCAACATCGCCAACGAGATGCTTGAGGCTCTGCACGCCGATCTCGATGCCCTGAAGAACGCCATCGAGGCGGAAGATCATGAGGGTGCCGAACAGATTGTCGCCAACCACGACCAACGTCTGCGCAGCTACATCCAGGACAATGGCACAGCCGTGAGCGCCGATGCCCTGCAGGCATTGCTGGACCAACAGCACACAGTGACCGAACGGATGCGGGAGCTGCGTGATCAAGCCGCCACGCACCTACGCGCCGAGCGTCAATCCACCCGCGCCGCCAGTGCCTATCAGCAGGCGGGAACCCTGGCATGAATCCCACCGGCATCGCCCACCCTGCAGAAACCGAACTGTTTGACGACACCCTCAGTTGCGAGCTGTCACTGCCAGCGTTGTTCGAGGCCGGTGCCAAGGTAAAGCGCCCGGGCAGCGCCGAGATGCTCCTGCGCAGCATCGCCCTGGTCGAGGACGCCCGCAATGTGGACGACAGCGACGAACGCAACGACAACAGCCTGCAGCTGCAGCGGCTGGAAGCACGCCTGGACCTGACCCTGGTGCTGCTGGGTCGCCTGCTGCAGCGCGAGGCGCCGTCTGCGTCGGCCACCCCGCTACGCTGGTCGCGGCATGGTCTGCGCCTGCAGCGCGAGCAGCTGGGCGGCTTCGTGGCCGGCACCGGCGGCGTCGTCAGCCTGCAACCGGCCGAATGGCTGCCCGACGCGATCGAACTTCCCGTCGTGGTCCTGGCTGAAGCCGATACAGCACAGGGGGCGCAGCTGTGGCTGCGTCTGGACACGCAGAATGATGCGTTGCTGGCAGCCGTTGAACGCCATTTGTTCCGACTGCATCGCAAGCAGATTGCCGACAGTCGCCGCAACCGGTGAGCCTATTCCCACTTTGTGGTCTGGCGCCCGCCTCGCTGCTCCGCTAAGGTGCAGCCTTCCGTTATGACCCGGTCTCCTGTGCGCGTTCTTATTGTCGACGACCACACCTTGGTTCGTGCTGGGCTCACCCGGCTGCTGCAGACATTTGACGGTATCCAGGTGGTGGCCGAAGCCAGCAATGCCGAACAGGCATTGGAAATGGCGCTGTTTCATGTACCGGACCTGATCCTGCTCGACCTGTCTTTGCCCGGCCGTTCCGGGCTCGAAGCCTTGACCGATATCCGCCAGCGGCTGCCGCATGCCCGCGCGGTGATGATGTCGATGCACGATGACGCTGCACATGTACGTGACGCACTGGATCGCGGTGCCGTCGGCTTTCTGGTCAAGGATGCGGCTCCGGCCGAGCTGGAGCTGGCACTGCGCGCTGCCCATGCCGGCCAGGTTTTCCTGAGTCCGCAGATTTCCGCGAAGATGCTGGCGCCGCTGATCGGCAAGGAACGCGCAACCGGCATTGGCGCGCTGTCGCCACGACAGAAGCAGATCCTGCGACGCCTGGGTACCGGCCAGACCACCAAGGAAATCGCCGCCGACCTTGGCATCAGCATCAAGACGGTTGAGACCCATCGCGCACGAATGATGGAATCGCTGGGCTGCCGCCGCGCCAACGACCTGCTTCTGCTGGCGCTGCGCCACGTAAACGACCTTTCTTGACGCCGGCAAGCCAGTAAAAGCGAAGCTGTGTCACGAAATCGGAAAGCCGTCACCAACACGGCTCAAGCGATACAAATCAATGGTTTGCAGAAATAGTGCAAATTCAATGCGCCAATTATTCGACGCCACGTAGGGGAATGACCTACAGCATGTAGGGCGGGCTTTGACAGCTATAGGGCCAGCACCTATTACCGCCCCGACATGAAGCACGCAAGATGCGTTCCACAACGCAGCCATCTACTGGCCGCAACGGGGAAACGCATGAAAGCCACACTCTCTGCCCAGCTGGGCCAGCAACTTCATCTCACGCCCGCCTTGCTGCAATCGATCCGCTTGCTGCAGCTCAATGGCATGCAACTGGAGCTGGAGGTCCGCCAGGCGCTGGAGAGCAACCCCTTGCTGGAACTGCAGGAGCAGGCAGAGGACGCAGCGGCATCGACCGACACCGATGTTGCGCAGACTGAAACCGCAGCGTTCGATGAACTGCCCGAAAGCAATCTGTGGGACGTACCCGGCGCCAGTTGGAACGCCGACGACGAAGATCGCATGGCGCGCGTAGCGGCCGGTGAGTCCACCGATCCGCAGCTGCGCATTCTCAACGCCCTTGCTTACGAGTTGGACGATGCTGATCTGGCCGTGGTCAGCTTCTGGCTGGACCATTGCGATGAAGCCGGCTACCTGCTGGCCCCGCTGGCCCAGTTGACCCAGCTGGCCAGCGCTCGCCTGGACCGCAGCAGCGCCGATATCGAAGCCCTGCGCCAGCGACTGCTGCACGGCGAACCGGCCGGCATGGCCGCCGTCGACCTGCGCGAATGTCTGCTCGCCCAGCTCACTGCCCTACCCGGCCAGGTTCCGGCCCGCAATCTGGCGCGCCGCCTGCTCGACGCCGATATGCAGTTGCTGGCCAACCACGACTACCCGGCCCTGGCGCGCGCCCTGGATGCCGAGCTCGAGGACGTGCAGGAAGCCTTCCGCCTGGTTCTGTCCCTGCAGCCGCGTCCGGGCGAAACCCTGCTGCCGCAGCAGGAATTGAGCGTGATTCCGGACGTGGTCGCCTGGCACGCCGACGGCCAATGGCGGGTTGCGCTGAATCCGGCAACAACGCCGCGCCTGGCCATCAACAGCAGTTACGAGCGGGTTGTCGCCGACAGCAGCGGCGAAGCGGCGCAGCCCCTGCGCGACATGCTGCAGGAAGCGCGCTGGCTGACCCGCGGCCTGTCGATGCGCTACGACACCCTGCTACGCACCGCACGGGTCATCGTCGAGCGTCAGGCTGCCTTCCTGGTCAGTGGTGACGAGTGCATGGCGCCGTTGACCCTGAAGGAAGTGGCCGAGCTGATCGGCATGCACGAGTCCACCGTTTCGCGGATCACCTCCGGCAAATACCTGCAGACCCCGCGCGGCACGTTTGAACTGAAACACTTCTTCGCCGTGCGCCTGGAAGGCGCCAGCGTCTCCGGCCAGGCGGTCAAGGCCATGGTCAAGCGCCTGATCGATGCCGAACCGGTGGCCCGTCCGCTGGCCGATGAGGCCATTGCCGGCCTGTTGTCGCGCCAGGGAGTGAACATTGCACGCCGGACCGTCGCAAAATACCGCGAACAGCTTGATATCGCCCCGGCCCGCGAACGTCGCCGCCAGAGCAGCAAGCCCCAGCTGGCCCGTGTGGGCTGAGACCAAGGATTCCCATGAACAAGCTCACCGTAGTGCTGGTCGATGACCATGAAGGTTTCATCAACGCCGCCATGCGCCATTTCCGCAAGATCGACTGGCTGGAAGTAGTCGGCAGCGCCGCCAACGGGCTCGAAGCGATCGAGCGCTCCGAAACGCTGCGCCCGCAGGTGGTGCTGATGGATCTGGCCATGCCGGAAATGGGCGGCCTGCAGGCCACGCGCCTGATCAAGACCCAGGACCAGCCGCCGTACATCGTGATCGCCAGTCACTTCGATGATGCCGAGCACCGCGAACATGCACTGCGCGCCGGCGCCGATAATTTTGTCAGCAAGCTGTCCTATATCCAGGAAGTGATGCCGATCCTGGAAGGACTCAAGGTACAAGAAGATGAGTGAATCACGCATTCTGGTGATCGACGCCGATGGCATGCGCGCCGAGCGCACCTTGGCCCTGCTCGAGTTCATGGACTTCAACCCGCGCTGGGTCAGCGAAGCGCAGGACATCGACGTCAGCCGTCACCGCAGCAATGACTGGATGGCGGTGGTGGTCGGCGCGCTTGAAGATGCCGACCGCGCCGCCGGGTTCTTTACCTGGCTGGTCGGCACTTCGCTGCCACCGCCGATCCTGCTTGCCGAAGGCGATCCGCTGGCGTTCTCGCGCCACTATGGCCTGCACGAAGCCAATGTCTGGCCGCTGGAGCAGCCGATGCGCCACGCGCAGATGGAAACGCTGCTGCGCCGCGCCAGCCTCAAGCGACTGGACGCCGAACACCAGGCAGACAACGCCGGCGACAGCGGCCCGACCGGGCACAGCCCGGCCGTCACTGAGCTGCGCCAGCTGATCGAGCAGGTCTCCAATTTCGATACCACCGTACTGGTGCTCGGCGAGTCCGGCACCGGCAAGGAGGTAGTCTCGCGCGCCATCCATCAGCGCTCGCCGCGCCGCGACGGTCCATTCATCGCCATCAACTGCGGCGCGATTCCGCCGGATCTGCTGGAAAGCGAACTGTTCGGCCACGAAAAAGGCGCCTTCACCGGTGCACTGAGTGCACGCAAGGGCCGCTTTGAGATGGCTGAAGGTGGCACCCTGCTGCTGGACGAAATCGGCGACATGAGTCTGCCGATGCAGGTAAAGCTGCTGCGCGTACTGCAGGAGCGCAGCTTCGAGCGCGTTGGCGGCAACCAGACCATCCGCTGCAATGTGCGGGTTATCGCCGCTACCCACCGCGACCTGGAATCGCGCATCGCCGATGGCAAGTTCCGCGAGGATCTGTTCTATCGCCTCAACGTGTTCCCGATCGACGTACCAGCACTGCGTGAGCGCGCCAGCGATCTTCCGGTGCTGGTGGAAACCATCGCCACCCAGCTCGCGCGCACCGGCCGCGGCGAAGTCCGCTTTGCTCCGGAAGCACTGCAGGCGCTCGCAAGCTATGCATGGCCTGGCAATGTGCGCGAGCTGACCAATCTGGTCGAACGCTTGGCCGTGTTGCATCCCGGCGGCACCGTGCGCGTGCAGGATCTGCCCAGTCGCTACCGCGGTGACCAGGCAAACCTTGCCCCCGCAGCGAGCAGCGACGACGAACGACCGATGTTGCTGGCAAAGGCGCCCACAGCGCCGGCACAGCCTGCCGGCCAGCCCAGCGGCTTGATCAGCAAGATCACCGCGCCGGAGAGCGGTAGCCAGCTGCCCAGCGAAGGCATGGACCTGCGCGACCACATGGCCAGCATCGAGCTCACCCTGATCAACGAAGCACTGGAGCGCACCCAGGGCGTGGTTGCGCATGCCGCCCAGCTGCTCGGCCTGCGCCGAACCACGCTCGTGGAAAAGCTGCGCAAATACGGTATCGAGCGCGACTCGGCCGAAGCCAGTAGCTGACGTAGGTCGGCGAGCGCAACAAGCCCGGGAGGTTTGGCCGGGACTCGGAAAACATCGATCTGCCCCTGGTGCGCTCCGCGCGCGCGGGTCCCGCACCACCCACCAGGGCCGCGGTTTCGCCGGGGGCCGTCTTCGTTTGGGCCACCTCACCTTTGGCGATCCGTCGCCGCTGGTATCACGGTCGCGACAGAAATCCGGCGCATTCACAAACATCAAGGCCTTCACGGTTCCGGCACGCAACTTGCAGCTGTCCCAGCAGCTCCCCCACACGTTGCCCGGAACCCCGCACGATGTCCCACTCCATCACCTCTGTTCTCTCCCAGATCCGCACGCTGCAGAACCAGGTCGGGCAAGCCGCGCCCCTCGGTGATGTACCGCGCAGCAATGCGATCCAGGGGCTGGCCGAAGGCAATGCCGTTGCCGCGCCTTCGTTCAGCCAGGCCTTGCAGGGTGCCATCCAGGGCGTCAACGAAGCCCAGCAGAAGTCCGGGCAGCTGGCTGCCGCATTCGAGCGTGGCGATGCCAATGCCGATCTGGCCAAGGTCATGGTCGCCTCCCAACAGTCCTCGCTGGCGTTCCGCGCCACCGTGGAAGTCCGTAACCGTCTCGTCCAGGCTTACCAGGACGTGATGAACATGCCGCTGTAAGGATCCGCACGCATGGCACTCGCGCTGTCCAGAGAATCACTGAATCCGGAACGGGCTGGCGCCTGGTTCGACCGTCTGCAGAGCATGCAGATCACCCGTCGCCTGGGCTTGATGGCAATGATCGCGGTTGCGGTTGCGGCCGGCTTGTTCGTGTTCTTCTGGGCGCAGAAGCCGCAGATGATGCCGCTGTACACCGGGCTGGACCAGAAGGCGACAGCCGAGGCCACCGATCTGCTGCGCTCGGCGCAGATTCCCTTCGAGCTTGATGCCGCCACCGGCGCGATCAGCGTGCCGGAAAAGAACGTGCATGACGCCCGCCTCAAGCTGGCCGGCTCCGGCCTGACCGAAAGCGGTCGCCTCGGCTTTGAAATGATGGAGCGCGATCCGGGCTTCGGCGTCAGCCAGTTCGTCGAAACCGCGCGCTACCAGCACGCGCTTGAAACCGAGCTGGTCCGTACCATCAGCAGCCTGCGTCCGGTTCGCGACGCACGCGTGCACCTGGCCATTCCCAAGCCCAGCGCCTTCACCCGCCAGCGCGATGTCGCCAGTGCTTCGGTGGTGCTGGAACTGCGCGGTGGCCAACAGCTGGAACGCAACCAGGTGGATGCCATCGTGCACATGGTCGCTTCCAGCATTCCTGATCTTGCACCCGAGCGCGTGACCGTGGTCGACCAGAGCGGGCGCATGCTCACCATCGCCGACCCCAACAGCGAAGCCGCGCTCAACGCCGCCCAGTTCGATCAGGTCCGGCGCCTGGAAGGCTCCTACAACCAGCGCATCCGCGAATTGCTGGAACCGATGACCGGTGCCGGGCGGGTGAACCCGGAAGTCAGCGTCGACATGGATTTCTCGGTCACCGAGGAAGCCCGCGAGCTGTTCAACGGTGAGCCGCAGAAGGTGCGCAGCGAGCAGATCAGCGAGAACAGCAGCGCCACCGCAGGTCCGCAGGGTATTCCCGGCGCAACCAGCAACACCCCGCCGGGCGTTGCGGCTGCACCGCCGACGACCGCTGCCACGCCCACCGAAACCTCCAAGAACGCCACCCGCAACTACGAGCTGGATCGCACCCTGCAGCACACCCGCCAGCCGCCGGGCCGGGTCAACCGCGTCTCTGTTGCGGTTCTGGTCGACCACGTACCGCGCGCCGGCGCAAACGGCAAACAGACCGACCAGCCGCTCACTGCCGCTGAACTGACCCGCGTCGAAGCACTGGTCAAGCAGGCCGTCGGCTTCAATGCCGAGCGTGGCGACACCGTGTCGGTGATGAACGCACCGTTCGTACGCGAATCGGTACCGGTGGAAGCACCGAAGTGGTGGGAGAACCCGCAGGTACGCGATGCACTGCGTCTGGTCCTTGGCGCCATCGTGGTGCTGGCGCTGCTGTTCGGCGTGCTGCGCCCGGCCCTGCGTCAGATCACCGGCACGCCCAAGGCCTTGCCGGGTGCGGAAGATCCACTGCGCGCCGACGTGCAGGTGCTGGACGATGGCACCGAAATGCCGGCCCTGGCTGCAGACCGTCTGCATCTGGACGGAACTCCCACCCTGGCCTTGCCGGTGGACGCATACGAAGAACGCCTGCGCATGGCCCGTGAAGCAGTGAAGACCGACTCCAAGCGGGTTGCCCAGGTAGTGAAGGGATGGGTGTCAAATGACTGATGCAATGCCGATGACCGGCGTGCAACGTGCCGCCGTACTGCTGCTGTCGCTCGGCGAGACCGACGCGGCCGAAGTGCTGCGTCACATGGAACCAAAGGAAGTGCAGAAGATCGGCATCGCCATGGCCACCCTCACCGACGTCACCCGCGAGCAGGTGCAGAAGGTGATGGACGACTTTGGCGCCGAGCTGGGCAACAAGACCTCGCTGAGCGTCGGCTCCGACGACTATATCCGCAACATGCTGGTGCAGGCACTGGGCAATGAGAAAGCCAGCAACCTGATCGACCGCATCCTGCTCGGCCGCAACACCACCGGTCTGGATGCGCTGAAGTGGATGGACCCGCGCGCCGTCGCCGATCTGGTCCGCAACGAGCACCCGCAGATCATCGCCATTGTCATGGCCCACCTGGAAACCGACCAGGCCGCCGAAGCGTTGAAGCTGCTGCCCGAGCGCACCCGCGTCGACGTGCTGCTGCGCATCGCCACCCTCGACGGTATTCCGCCAAATGCACTGAACGAACTGAACGAAATCATGGAACGCCAGTTCGCCGGCAACCAGAACCTGAAGTCGTCGAACATCGGTGGCGTGCAGTGTGCCGCCAACATCCTCAACTTCATGGACGGCGGCCAGGACCAGGTCATCCTCACCGAGATCGCCCGCATCGATTCGCCGTTGGGCAGCCGCATCCAGGACCTGATGTTCGTGTTCGACGACCTGGTGGACCTGGACGATCGCGAAATGCAGTTGGTGCTGCGCGAAGTCAGCGGCGAGCGTCTGGGCCTCGCCCTGCGCGGCGCCGACATCAAGGTGCGCGACAAGATCACCCGCAACATGTCGCAGCGTGCTGCCGAGATCCTGCTCGAAGACATGGAGGCCCGCGGTCCGGTCCGCCTGTCCGACGTTGAAGGCGCGCAGCGTGAGATCCTCGCCATCGTCAAACGCATGGGCGATGAAGGCACCATCACCCTCGGCGGCGCTGCGGAGGCGATGCTGTGATCAACGCCGTGCGCTGGCATGCCCCGGATCTGAACGCACCGGCCGGCCAACCGGCGACGGAGGATTTCGACCTTGCGTCGCTGGAAACCATCGTTGCCGAGCCGGTAGCTCCCGCCCTGCAGCCGCCGACCCTGGAAGAGATCCAGGCGATCCGCGATGCCGCACAGGAAGAAGGTTTCCAGCATGGCCATGCCGAAGGTTATGCGCAGGGCCAGGCCGAAGTACGCCGCCTGACCGCGCAGATCGAGGGCATCCTCGACAACTTCAGCCGCCCGCTGGTGCGACTGGAAAATGAAGTGGTTGGCGCACTCGGCGAGCTGTCGGTACGTATCGCCGGCGCCTTGATCAGCCGCGCCTACGAGGCCGATCCGTCGCTGCTGAAGGACCTGATCGATGAAGCGCTGGATACCGTCAGCGGCACCAACCGCGACGTTGAAGTGCGCCTGCACCCGGACGACATCGCCGCGATCAGCAATCTGCTGACCCTGCCTGCCGGGCAGCGTCTGGTACCTGACCACAGCCTCAGCCGTGGCGATCTGCGCGTGCATGCCGAAGCCGTACGCGTTGATGGCACCCTCGACGCCCGCCTGCGCGCAGCACTGGCCACCGTTCTACGCCGCGCTGGAGCCACCGAATGAACCCAGCGACTTCGCCCTCGCCTGCTCCCGCCGACTGGGTCGCTGCGCGCAACCTGCGCCTGGCAGCACGGCTCGACGGCATATCGCTGGACGCAGCCGGCGGCCACGGTCTGGTCCGTGAAGGCATCCTGCGTCGCGCGGTTGGCCTCACCCTGGAAGCCGTCGGCTGCGAAGCGCCGATGGGCGCCAGCTGCAAGGTCGAGATCATCGATGGCGGCTGGGTCGACGCCGAAGTCGTCGGCTTCTCCGGCGACCGCACCTATCTGATGCCCAGCGCCGAACTGCATGGCCTGCTGCCCAATGCCCGCGTCGTGCCGTCCTACCGCCGTGGCGGCGTCGAGGTCGGCGAAGGCCTGCTCGGCCGCGTCATCGATTCCGATGGTATTCCGCTCGACGGCAAGGGCCCGATCCGCGCCGAGGGCGTGGTCGGCATGGCCGGCGTCTCGATCAACCCGCTGGCACGCGAACCCATCACCCAGCCACTTGATGTCGGTGTCCGCGCGATCAATTCGCTGCTGCCGATTGGCCGCGGCCAGCGTGTCGGCCTGTTCGCCGGCTCTGGTGTCGGCAAGTCGACGCTGCTCGGCATGATGACCCGCTTCACCGCCGCCGACGTGATCGTGGTCGGCCTGATCGGTGAACGTGGCCGCGAAGTGCGCGATTTCGTCGAATCCACCTTGGGCGAAGAAGGCCTGCGCCGCGCCGTGGTCGTCGCCAGCCCGGCCGACCGACCGCCGCTTGCCCGCCTGCACGGCGCTTACCGCGCCACCGCCATCGCCGAGTGGTTCCGCGACCAGGGCCTGAACGTGCTGCTGCTGATGGACTCGCTGACCCGCTTCGCGCAGGCCCAGCGCGAGATCGGCCTGTCGGTCGGCGAGCCGCCAACCACCCGCGGCTACCCGCCGTCGGTGTTCGCAAAACTGCCAGCTCTGGTCGAGCGCGCAGGCAACGGTGCCAAGGGCCGCGGCTCGATCACCGCCTTCTACACCGTGCTCACCGAAGGCGACGATCCACAGGACCCGATTGCCGACGCTGCCCGCGCCATCCTCGACGGTCACATCCTGCTGTCGCGCCGTGTTGCCGACAGCGGCCTGTATCCGGCCATCGATGTCGAGTCCTCGGTCAGCCGCGTGGTCCAGGACATCGCCGACGACGTCTGGCGCGCGCGCATCCGCAAACTCAAGCAACTGGTATCTGCCTACACCGCCAACCGCGACCTGATCGCCATCGGTGCCTATCAACGCGGCAACGACCCGCTCACCGACGCGGCATTGGATCGTTGGCCCGAGATCATGGAATTCCTTGGCCAGGACGTGCATAACGCCGCCGACCTGAGCCACAGCCTCAGTGCATTGCACCAACTGGTAGATAGTGAGACGCCCGCATGAGCCCTAGCCGTCGCCTGGACCCGCTGCTGCGCCACGCGCAGGACCGCGAAGATGAAGTCGCCAAAGCCCTGGCCGAGCGTCAGCAAGCGTTGGACATGCATCAATCGCGACTTTCCGAGTTGCGCCAGTACGCCGATGAGTACGCCAATGCGCAGCTGGCCACTACCAGTGCCGCACAGCTGCTCAATCGCCGCGCCTTTCTCGACCGCCTCGACAATGCGGTGGAAGCGCAGAGCAAGACAGTGGACAGCAACCAGGAACGCGTCGACGCCGAACGCGCCCGTCTGCTGCTCGCCAGCCGCGACAAAGCTGTGCTCGAGCAGCTGGCTGCCAGCTACCGCGCCCAGGAAAAGCAGGTCGCCGATCGCCGTGATCAACGCGAGATGGATGATATCGGTGCACGCCGTGCGCGCCTGAAGAGCGCCGAGGGTGAGGGAGAAAGCCAGTGAATGTTCTTTCCTCCGCACTCGGCGCTGCCAACAGCATCGACAGCAGCAGCGGCACCCGCAACAACAGCACCGACAAGTCCAGCAACAACGGCTTCGACTCAATGCTCAACAGCAAGCCAACCACGCAGAAGCCTGCAGCCAGCAAGCAAGGCAGCACTGATACCAAGCCCGCCAGCGAAGCGCGCGGCGAAGACGCTAGCAGCGAAACCACTACGGAGCAGAGCACCGCCACCGACAGCAGTACCATCAACGACGACAAGCCCGACACGCAGACTGCGGCGGAAGATGCGCCCTGGCCGCCATTTGGGCTGTCTGCGATCGTTGCCCAGCCAACGGAGCCTGCAACGCAGGCGCCAGCGGCCCTGTTAGCCGCGAACCAGGATGAGGCCGCGCCAGCCAATCCGGCGGCGGCGCTCCCCGCCCTTCCTGCGGTTCCGGCTGCTGCCTCAGCCAAGCCGGCCACCATCAGCGCTGACGAGGCCAGCGCAGCGTTGAGCCTTCCGCTGACCGCCGCAACCGCGAGCGACGATGCAAACAACCTGAACCTCGATGCCGATACCCCGGCCCCCACCACGTTTGCGTCCCTGTTGCACAGCCAGGCCTTGCAGGAAGTCCGTGCAAGCGCACCGGCCAGCAGCATCACCGCACCCACGCCAACCCCGGACCTGAATGCCGGCGACTTTGACGAAGCCATCGGCGCCCGCGTCGGTTGGCTGGCGGAGCAGAAGATCGGCCACGCCCACATCCGCATCAACCCGGAAAACATGGGCGAGATCGACGTCAAACTGCAGCTCGACGGCGACCGCGTCCACGCCAGCTTCAGCAGCGCCCACGCCGACGTCCGCCACGCCCTGGAAAGCAGTCTGCCGCGCCTGCGCGAAATGCTCGGCGAGCAAGGCTTGCAACTGAGCCACGCCGACGTGGGGCAGCAGTCCACGCCGCAGCAGCAGGGCGACAAGGGCGAGACGGGTAGCGGATTGGCATCCGGCAACCAACTGGAAGGCAGCGACCTCCCAGCAACCTCCAGCCACAACCTGCGTATGCGCGGCCTGCTGGATGCGTATGCCTGAGATCACTTTCTTGTGGGGGGGGGGGGGGGGGGGGGGGGCGGGGGCACGCGGCGCGGACAGCGGCGGGGGGGGGGGGGGGGCCGCGACCA
>NZ_JBRREG010000100.1:0-16571 GCF_056760155.1 Stenotrophomonas sp. STEN022 | reverse complement strand
TGAGCTGCCGGAAGGCGTCGAGATGGTGATGCCGGGCGACAACGTGAAGATGGTTGTCACCCTGATCAACCCGGTGGCAATGGACGAAGGCTTGCGCTTCGCAATCCGCGAAGGTGGCCGTACCGTCGGCGCCGGCGTGGTCGCAAAGATCGTCGCTTAATAAGCCTGTAGCGCCAGCAGTACTGCTGTTGGCGGCGCGGATGGCGGGCCGGGTACCTCGGTCCGCCTTCGCTGTCTAAGGTGGTATGTAATAGTCAAGTTTTACGCCAGTAGCTCAATTGGCAGAGCAGCGGTCTCCAAAACCGCAGGTTGGGGGTTCGAGTCCCTCCTGGCGTGCCATTTGCAACTCTCTATCCAGTGACCTTGGTCGCACCAGCTACAAGAGTCGGATGAACAGCAAGATCGAACATTCCAAGCCCGCCGCGTCTTCTGGTGGCGATATCGTCAAGTACGTCGGCGCTGCGCTGTTGGTGCTGGCTGGTTTGTTTGTCTGGTTCTGGTTTGCCGATCAGCCGCGTGCTGCCCAGCTGGGCGCATGGGCCGGTCAGTGGCGTGCGCTGGCAGTGGTTTTGGGTCTGGTGGCCGGTGGTGCGGTGTTCATGCTGACCACGAAGGGTCGTCAGACAATCGAATTCCTTTCTGAATCCCGTTTCGAGCTGCGCAAGGTTGTGTGGCCGACCCGCCAGGAAGCTATCCGCATGACGTGGGTGGTGGTTGTGGTGGTGATCGTGTTGAGCCTGTTGTTGGGTGGCTTCGACTTCGTGATCCAGAAGCTGACCCAGTGGTTCCTGGGTCGTTAAGGAGATATCTGTGAAGCGTTGGTACGTCGTTCACGCCTATTCAGGTTTTGAGAAGTCGGTTGCGCAGGCATTGCGTGATCGCATTGCGCGTGACGAGATGCAGGAGCTTTTCGGCGACGTGCTGGTCCCCACGGAAGAAGTGGTGGAAATGCGCGCTGGCCAGAAGCGCCGCTCCGAGCGCAAGTTCTTCCCCGGTTACGTGCTGGTACAGATCGAGACCCACGAAGAAGCTGGTATCCCGCGCATCGACAACGAAAGCTGGCACTTGGTGAAGGAAACCCCGAAGGTCATGGGTTTCATTGGTGGCACTGCCGACCGTCCACTGCCGATCCAGGACAGCGAAGCCGCTGCCATCCTGAATCGCGTTCAGGAAGGTGTCGAGAAGCCGCGTCCGAAGGTGCTGTTTGAGCCAGGCCAGATGGTTCGTGTCACCGAAGGTCCGTTCAATGATTTCAACGGCGTTGTCGAAGAAGTCAATTACGAAAAGAGCCGTCTGCGCGTCTCGGTGCTGATCTTTGGTCGCGCCACCCCGGTCGAGCTTGAATTCGGCCAGGTCGAGAAAGCGATCTGATGGCTGCACGCCACCTGTTCAGGTGGCGTCGCAAAAAGCTGCTACAATTTTCGGCTCCCCAATGAGGGAGCAAATCAAGGGCTGCCGCGAGGTGGCCTTTGGTGCGATTTCACAACGCGATGCCGGGACGCGTGATTCCCGGTCCGATGGGGAGCCTGTTGTCGCAAGGCGCTAGCACCCGGAGAGCACTCTAATGGCAAAGAAAGTTGTCGGTTATATCAAGCTGCAGGTAAAGGCCGGTCAGGCCAATCCCTCGCCGCCGGTCGGTCCTGCGCTGGGTCAGCGTGGCCTGAACATCATGGAATTCTGCAAGGCGTTCAACGCTGCCACGCAGAAGCTGGAACCGGGTCTGCCGGTGCCGGTGATCATCACGGCCTATTCGGACCGTACGTTCACCTTCATCACCAAGAGCACCCCGGCGACCACGCTGCTGAAGAAGGCCGCTGGCATTTCTTCGGGCTCGAAGAAGCCGAACACCGACAAGGTGGGCAAGGTTACTCGCGCGCAGCTGGAAGAAATCTGCAAGGCAAAGGAGCCGGATCTGACGGCTGCCAGCCTTGACGCCGCCGTGCGTACGATCGCGGGTTCTGCCCGTTCCATGGGCCTGGTGGTAGAGGGTTAATCTGATGGCACAGACCAAGCGTGAGAAGGCCATCAAGGCCGCTATCGTCCCGGGCAAGGCATATGCCTTCGAGGACGCAATCAACATCCTGAAGACCGCCACCAAGGCCAAGTTCGTCGAGTCGATCGACGTGGCCGTGCGTCTGGGCGTGGATGCCAAGAAGTCCGACCAGCAGGTTCGCGGTTCCACCGTGCTGCCCGCCGGTACCGGCAAGTCGGTCCGCGTTGCCGTGTTCGCTCCGGCCGGTGCCAAGGCTGATGAAGCCCTGGCCGCTGGCGCCGAAGCCGTCGGCATGGACGATCTGGCTGAGAAGATGCAGGCCGGCGATCTGAACTATGACGTCGTCATTGCTACCCCGGACGCGATGCGCGTTGTCGGTAAGCTGGGCACCCTGCTGGGCCCGCGTGGCTTGATGCCGAACCCGAAGGTCGGCACCGTTTCGGCCAACCCGGGCGAAGCCGTCAAGAATGCCAAGTCGGGTCAGGTGCGTTACCGCACCGACAAGGCAGGCATCATCCACTGCACCATCGGCAAGGCCAGCTTCGAAAACGGCGCGCTGCAGTCGAACCTGCAGGCACTGCTGGTTGACCTGATCAAGGCCAAGCCGGCCACCTCGAAGGGCCTGTACCTGCAGAAGGTGTCGGTCAGCTCGACGATGGGCCCGGGCGTGACTGTTGACCAGTCCTCGCTGACCCTGAAGTAATTGTTTGAAGCGGCCTCGGTACCCTTTGGTGCCGGGGCCGTCATTTTGAAGGCGTCGCGCAGGGTGACCTGCGTGGAGCCGTCAAAGACCGCAGGCGCGGTCAGCGCATACCGGCGACGGGCATGGAAGCTCGATTTGGCAAGGAGTCGCCGCCGGCACAGCGAGATCGCTTAATCGATTCGTTCTCGGATCACCCTGCGTAGATGGTGCCGCCCTTCTGGATTTTTCTGGTTCACGTACGTCCGGGTTTGCCCGGGTTTGCACTCCAGCTCTAGAACGGCCACCACCGGAACATCACCCGATGTTCCCGGCGTCCAGGACGGATGCCGCCCAGGACCGCACACGGCTAGGAGCCGTAAGCGGAATATGTTTGAAGCAGGGTGTTGAGGTTCGGCCAGGGAGGCCTGCAGCAGTGGCATTGCCGCTCTTGCCAATCCCGGGTCCCGAATTCCCAATCCCAGCTTAAACGGAGGAGTGCAATGGCTCTCAATCTGTCCCAGAAGCAAGAAGTAGTCGCCGAGCTGGCAGACGTCGCCGCCAAGGCCCACTCCTTGATCGCAGCCGAATACGCTGGCACCACGGTCGCTCAGATGACCGCGATGCGTAAGCAGGCCCGCGAAACCGGTGTTTTCTTGAAGGTTGTCAAGAACACGCTGGCCTCGCGCGCCGTTGAAGGCACCGATTTCGCAGTTGCAAAAGACCAGATGGTTGGTCCGCTGCTGTATGCGTTTTCGCTTGAGGAGCCCGGCGCAGCCGGTCGCCTGATCAAGGACGCCGCCAAGGGTAACGACAAGCTGAAGGCGAAGGTCGTGGCAATCGGCGGGGAAGTTTTCCCGGCCAGCCACGTCGACGTGCTGGCATCGTTGCCGACCCGTGATCAGGCCCTGGCCATGTTGGCCCGCGTCCTGACCGAGCCGGTCACCATGTTCGCCCGCGCCGTCAAGGCTATCGGTGAGAAGCAGGAAGGTGGCGCAGCGGAAGCTGCAGCGCCGGCCGCTGAAGCTGAAGCCGTCTAAGTTCGACGTCTCCGTGGTTCCGCACGGAACCTCAATCCAGAATATTTTCAAAAGGTAATCAAAATGTCCCTTACCAACGATCAGATCGTCGACGCAATCGCCGAAAAGTCCCTGATGGAAGTGATGGAGCTGGTCAAGGCCATCGAAGAGAAGTTCGGCGTGTCGGCTGCTGCCCCGGTTGCAGTTGCTGCTGCTGGCCCGGTTGCTGCTGTTGAAGAGCAGACCGAATTCAACGTCATCCTGAAGGATGCCGGCGCGAAGAAGGTCGAAGTGATTAAGGCCGTCCGCGCCATCACCGGCCTGGGCCTGAAGGAAGCGAAGGACCTGGCTGAAGCCGGCGGCGTCGTGAAGGAAGGCGCTTCGAAGGAAGACGCCGACAAGTTCAAGAAGGAACTGGAAGCCGCCGGCGCGACCGTCGAGCTGAAGTAATCAGTTCTTGCATCGTCATCGATTCACGGCGATGCAGCCAAGGCTGGGGGCGTAAAGCCCCCGGCCTTTGGTCGTTTCAAACCGTTGTAATGCCGGGCGTGCCTGGCAGGCAATAGAAAGACCAACGTGGCAAGTGTCAGGCGCTGCGCTCCAGACGATGGGGTGACCCGCAGCCGATACAAGCGAGTTGGCAGTTGGAAGTAGCAATAGAAGGCGTGCTGGTGCCGGCAATACCAGCGACTTCCAACTGACAATTTCAAGATTTCCTTACGGGTCGTGGACGCACGGCTCGCACAACAAGGTGGAAGACCTCATGACGTCCTATTCGTACACCGAAAAAAAGCGCATCCGCAAAGATTTCGGCAAGCAGCGCTCGATCCTCGAGGTGCCGTTCCTGCTCGCGATCCAGGTTGATTCGTACCGCGAATTCCTGCAGGAAAACATCGACCCGGCCAAGCGCTCCGACCACGGCCTGCATGCTGCGCTGAAGTCGGTGTTCCCGATTTCCAGCTACAGCGGCAATGCTGCCCTGGAATACGTCGGCTACAAGCTGGGCGATCCGGTGTTTGACGAGCGCGAGTGCCGCCAGCGTGGCATGAGCTACGGCGCGCCGCTGCGCGTCACCGTGCGTCTGGTCATCTACGACCGTGAATCGTCGACCAAGGCGATCAAGTACGTGAAGGAGCAGGAGGTCTATCTGGGCGAAATCCCGTTGATGACCGACAACGGCACCTTCATCGTCAACGGTACCGAGCGCGTCATCGTGTCGCAGCTGCACCGTTCGCCGGGCGTGTTCTTCGACCACGACCGTGGCAAGACCCACAGCTCGGGCAAGCTGCTGTACAGCGCCCGCATCATTCCGTACCGCGGTTCCTGGCTGGACTTCGAGTTCGACCCGAAGGACGCACTGTTCACCCGTATCGACCGCCGCCGCAAGTTGCCGGTGTCGGTGCTGCTGCGTGCGCTGGGCTACAACAACGAAGAGATGCTGGCCGAGTTCTTCGAGGTCAACACCTTCCACATCAACCCGGACGAAGGCGTGCAGCTGGAGCTGGTGCCGGAGCGTCTGCGTGGCGAAACGCTGAACTTCGACCTGGCTGACGGCGACAAGGTCATCGTGGAAGCCGGCAAGCGCATCACCGCGCGCCACATCAAGCAGCTGCAGGCCTCGGGCATCGCTGCCTTGGCCGTGCCGGACGACTACATCGTCGGCCGCATCCTGTCGCACGACGTGGTTGATGCCAACACCGGTGAACTGCTGGCCCAGGCCAACGACGAAATCAGCGACGAGCAGCTGCAGAACTTCCGCAAGGCGGGCGTTGATGCAGTGGGCACGCTGTGGGTGAACGATCTGGATCGTGGCCCGTACCTGTCCAACACCCTGCGCATCGATGGCACCAAGACCCAGCTCGAAGCGCTGGTCGAAATCTATCGCATGATGCGTCCGGGCGAGCCGCCGACCAAGGACGCTGCGCAGAACCTGTTCCACAACCTGTTCTTCACCTTCGAGCGCTACGACCTGTCCACGGTTGGCCGCATGAAGTTCAACCGTCGTGTCGGCCGCAAGGAAGTCACCGGTGAGTCGGTGCTGTACGACCGCAAGTACTTCGGCGAGCGCAACGACGAGGAATCCAAGCGCCTGGTCGCCGCACACGGCGAAGGTTCGGACATCCTGGACGTGATCAAGGTGCTGACCGAGATCCGCAACGGTCGCGGCGTGGTCGATGACATCGATCACCTGGGCAACCGTCGCGTGCGTTCGGTCGGTGAAATGGCCGAGAACGTGTTCCGCGTGGGCCTGGTCCGCGTCGAGCGCGCGGTCAAGGAGCGCCTGTCGATGGCCGAGTCGGAAGGCTTGACCCCGCAGGAGCTGATCAACGCCAAGCCGGTGGCTGCCGCGATCAAGGAATTCTTCGGTTCCTCGCAGCTGTCGCAGTTCATGGATCAGAACAACCCGCTGTCGGAAGTGACGCACAAGCGTCGCGTCTCGGCGTTGGGCCCGGGCGGCCTGACCCGCGAACGCGCTGGCTTCGAAGTCCGCGACGTGCACCCGACCCATTACGGCCGCGTCTGCACCATTGAAACGCCGGAAGGCCCGAACATCGGCCTGATCAACTCGCTGGCCGTGTTCGCGCGTACCAACAAGTACGGCTTCCTGGAAACTCCGTACCGCAAGGTGCATGACGGCAAGGTCTCCGACGAAGTCGAGTTCCTGTCGGCCATCGAAGAGAACGAGTACGTCATCGCCCAGGCCAACGCCCTGACTGATGCCAAGAACATGCTCACCGAGCAGTTCGTACCGTGCCGCTTCCAGGGTGAGTCGCTGCTCAAGCCGCCGGCAGAAGTCCACTTCATGGACGTCTCGCCGATGCAGACCGTGTCGGTCGCCGCCGCGCTGGTTCCGTTCCTGGAGCACGATGACGCAAACCGTGCACTGATGGGCGCCAACATGCAGCGCCAGGCCGTGCCGACCCTGCGTGCGCAGAAGCCGCTGGTGGGTACCGGTATCGAACGCGCCGTGGCCCGTGACTCGGGTGTGACCGTGAACGCCCTGCGTGGTGGCCAGATCGTGCAGATCGACGCCGGCCGCATCGTGGTCAAGGCCAACGAGAACGAGATCACCGATCCGGCAGATGCCGGCGTGGATATCTACAACCTGATCAAGTACACCCGTTCGAACCAGAACACCTGCATCAACCAGCGTCCGCTGGTGAACGTGGGTGACGTGATCGCGCGCGGCGACGTGCTGGCCGATGGCCCGTCCACCGACATCGGTGAGCTGGCGCTGGGTCAGAACATGCTGATCGCCTTCATGCCGTGGAACGGCTACAACTTCGAAGACTCCATCCTGCTGTCCGAGCGTGTGGTCGAGGAAGATCGTTACACCACGATCCACATCGAAGAACTGACCTGCGTTGCGCGTGACACCAAGTTGGGGCCGGAGGAAATTTCCGCCGACATCCCGAACGTGTCCGAGCAGGCGCTGAACCGTCTGGACGAATCCGGCGTGGTGTACATCGGTGCGGAAGTGCGTGCCGGCGACATCATGGTTGGCAAGGTCACGCCGAAGGGCGAGAGCCAGCTGACCCCGGAAGAGAAGCTGCTGCGCGCCATCTTCGGCGAGAAGGCTTCGGACGTTAAGGACAGCTCGCTGCGCGTTCCGCCGGGCATGGACGGCACCGTCATCGACGTGCAGGTCTTCACCCGCGACGGCATCGAGAAGGACAAGCGCGCACGCCAGATCGAAGAAAACGAGATCAAGCGCGTCAAGAAGGACTTCGACGACCAGTTCCGCATCCTGGAAGGCGCCATCTACGCACGTCTGCGTTCGCAGCTCGTGGGCAAGGTTGCCAACGGCGGCGCCAGTCTGAAGAAGGGTGACGTGATCACCGATGCGTTCCTGGACGGCCTGAAGAAGTCCGACTGGTTCACCCTGCGCATGAAGGACGATGACGCGTCCGACGCCATCGAACGTGCCCAGATGCAGATCCAGGCACACGAGAAGGAATTCGAGCGTCGCTTCGCCGACAAGCGCGGCAAGATCACCCAGGGCGACGATCTGGCACCGGGCGTGCTGAAGATGGTCAAGGTGTTCCTGGCCGTGAAGCGTCGCATCCAGCCGGGTGACAAGATGGCAGGCCGCCACGGTAACAAGGGTGTGGTCTCCAACGTGGTGCCGGTCGAAGACATGCCGTACATGGCTGACGGCAACACCGTGGACATCTGCTTGAATCCGCTGGGCGTGCCGTCGCGTATGAACATCGGCCAGATTCTGGAAGTGCATTTGGGCTGGGCCGCAAAGGGCCTGGGCAAGCGCATCCAGGGCATGCTGGAACAGCAGCGTGCGGTCAGCGAACTGCGTGAGTTCCTGGGCAAGATCTACAACCATGACTCGGCCATCTCCGAGCAGCGCGTGGACCTGTCCCAGTTCAGCGACGAAGAGCTGCTGAACCTGGCCAAGAACCTGACCGACGGCGTGCCGATGGCAACCCCGGTGTTCGATGGCGCGGCGGAAGAGGAAATCCGCGAAATGCTGAATCTGGCCTACCCGGATGAAGCACCGGAAACCGCTCGCCTGGGCTTCAACGCCAGCAAGACGCAGATGCAGCTGTATGACGGCCGCACCGGCGAAGCCTTCGACCGCAAGACCACGGTCGGCTACATGCATTACCTGAAGTTGAACCACCTGGTCGACGACAAGATGCATGCCCGTTCGACCGGTCCGTACTCGCTCGTTACCCAGCAGCCGCTGGGTGGTAAGGCGCAGTTCGGTGGTCAGCGCTTCGGTGAAATGGAAGTCTGGGCACTGGAAGCCTACGGCGCGGCCTACACCCTGCAGGAAATGCTGACGGTGAAGTCCGATGACGTACAGGGCCGTAACCAGATGTACAAGAACATCGTCGACGGTGAACACGAGATGGTTGCGGGCATGCCGGAATCCTTCAACGTTTTGGTGAAGGAAATCCGCTCGCTGGCCATCAACATGGAACTGGAAGGCGGTTGATTGCGCAGGCGCAGCTGGAGTTATTCAGCACCGCCGCCAGCACTGACTGACAGCCCATCGACACAGATTTCCTCCTTTCGGAGAACACCATGAAAGACCTGCTCAACCTCTTCAACCAGCAGCGCCAGACGCTGGACTTCGACGCGATCAAGATCGCGCTGGCCTCGCCGGACCTGATCCGTTCGTGGTCCTTCGGCGAAGTGAAGAAGCCGGAAACCATCAACTACCGTACCTTCAAGCCGGAACGTGACGGCCTGTTCTGCGCCGCCATCTTCGGACCGGTCAAGGACTACGAGTGCCTGTGCGGCAAGTACAAGCGCATGAAGCACCGCGGCGTCGTCTGCGAAAAGTGCGGCACTGAAGTCACCCTGGCCAAGGTGCGCCGCGAGCGCATGGGCCACATCGACCTGGCATCGCCGGTCGCGCACATCTGGTTCCTCAAGTCGCTGCCGTCGCGCATCGGCCTGATGCTGGACATGACCCTGCGTGACATCGAGCGCGTGCTGTACTTCGAAGCCTACGTGGTGACCGAGCCGGGCCTGACCGCCCTGGAGCGCCGCCAGCTGCTGACCGAAGAACAGTACCTGCAGGCCCGTCAGGAGCACGGCGACGACTTCGACGCCGCCATGGGCGCCGAGGCCGTGTACGAACTGCTGCGCACCATCGACCTGCAGGCCGAAATGGTCCGCCTGCGCGAGGAAATCGCCTCGACCGGTTCGGAAACCAAGCTCAAGCGTCTGACCAAGCGCATCAAGCTGGTCGAAGCCTTCCTCGAGTCGGGCAACCGCCCGGAGTGGATGGTGATGACCGTGCTGCCGGTGCTGCCGCCGGACCTGCGTCCGCTGGTGCCGCTGGACGGTGGCCGCTTCGCGACCTCGGATCTGAACGATCTGTACCGCCGCGTTATCAACCGTAACAACCGTCTGCGCCGCCTGCTGGAGCTCAACGCTCCGGACATCATCGTGCGCAACGAAAAGCGCATGCTGCAGGAATCGGTTGACGCCCTGCTGGACAACGGCCGTCGTGGCCGTGCGATCACCGGCACCAACAAGCGCCCGCTCAAGTCGCTGGCCGACATGATCAAGGGTAAGCAGGGTCGCTTCCGTCAGAACCTGCTGGGCAAGCGCGTCGATTACTCGGGCCGTTCGGTGATCACCGTGGGTCCGTACCTGAAGCTGCACCAGTGCGGCCTGCCGAAGAAGATGGCGCTTGAGCTGTTCAAGCCGTTCGTGTTCGCCAAGCTGCAGCGTCGTGGCCTGGCTACCACCATCAAGGCTGCCAAGAAGCTGGTCGAGCGCGAAGAAGGCGAAGTCTGGGACGTCCTGGAAGAAGTCATCCGCGAACATCCGGTGCTGCTGAACCGTGCGCCGACCCTGCACCGTCTGGGCATCCAGGCGTTCGAACCGCTGTTGATCGAAGGCAAGGCCATCCAGCTGCATCCGCTGGTGTGTACCGCATTCAACGCCGACTTCGACGGTGACCAGATGGCCGTCCACGTGCCGCTCTCGCTGGAAGCCCAGCTGGAAGCGCGTGCGCTGATGATGTCCACCAACAACATCCTGTCGCCGGCCAACGGCGAGCCGATCATCGTGCCGTCGCAGGACGTGGTGTTGGGCCTGTACTACATGGCGCGCTCGCTGGTGAACAAGCAGGGCGAGGGCATGGTGTTCGCGAACACCGACGAAGTGAAGCGTGCCTACGACAACCGTCTGGTTGAGCTGCACGCCCGCGTCAAGGTGCGCATCGTGCAGGTCGAGCGTGACGAAGACGGCAACAAGGTCAAGAAGACCTCGATCGTCGACACCACCGTCGGCCGTGCGCTGCTGAGCGAGATCATGCCGGAAGGCCTGCCGTTCGAGCTGTGCAACACCGAGATGACCAAGAAGAACATCTCGCGCCTGATCAACCAGAGCTACCGTCTGCTGGGTCTGAAGGACACCGTGGTGTTCGCCGACAAGCTGATGTACACCGGCTATGCCTACGCAACCCGCGCTGGCGTGTCGATCGGCATCGACGACATGCTGATCCCGGACGAGAAGAAGGGCATCCTCGGCGAAGCCGAAGCCGAAGTGCTGGAAATCCAGGAGCAGTACCAGTCCGGTCTGGTCACCGCTGGCGAGCGCTACAACAAGGTGGTCGACATCTGGTCGCGTACCAATGAGCGCATCGCCAAGGCGATGATGGAAACCATCGGTACCGAGAAGGTCGTGGGCAGCGACGGTGAGATGGTCGACCAGAAGTCGATGAACTCGCTGTACATCATGGCCGACTCCGGTGCGCGTGGTAGCCAGGCGCAGATCCGTCAGCTGGCCGGTATGCGTGGCCTGATGGCGCGTCCGGACGGCTCGATCATCGAGACGCCCATCAAGGCGAACTTCCGCGAAGGCCTGAACGTGCAGGAGTACTTCAACTCCACCCACGGTGCCCGTAAGGGTCTGGCCGATACCGCGTTGAAGACGGCGAACTCGGGTTACCTGACCCGTCGTCTGGTCGACGTGGCACAGGACGTGGTGATCACCGAGGTCGATTGCGGCACCTCCGAGGGCCTGACCATGATTCCGATCGTGGAAGGCGGCGACGTGGTTGAGCCGTTGAAGGACCGCGTGCTGGGCCGCGTCGTGGCCGAGGACGTGTTCCTGCCGGGCAACGACGAAGATCCGATCGTGACCCGCAACACCGTGCTCGACGAGCAGTGGGTGAACAAGCTGGAAGAAGCCGGCGTGCAGACCATCAAGGTCCGCTCGACCATCACCTGCGCCTCGTCCTTCGGTGTCTGCAGCCTGTGCTACGGCCGCGATCTGGCCCGTGGCCACATCGTCAACATCGGTGAAGCGGTCGGCGTCATCGCCGCACAGTCGATCGGTGAGCCGGGTACCCAGCTGACCATGCGTACGTTCCACATCGGTGGTGCGGCATCGCGTGCGGCTGCGGTCGACAACATCACCGTCAAGACCACCGGTTCGGTGAAGTTCTCCAACCTGAAGCACGTCGAGCAGACCAGCGGTTCGCTGGTTGCGGTCTCGCGTTCGGGTGAAATCTCCGTGCTCGACCCGCATGGCCGTGAGCGTGAGCGCTACAAGCTGCCGTACGGTGCCAGCATCGGCGTCAAGGACGGTGCGGAAATCAAGGCTGGCCAGACCGTGGCCAACTGGGACCCGCATAACCACCCGATCGTGTCGGAAGTGGCTGGTTTCGTGCGCTTCATCGACTTCATCGATGGCGTGACCGTGATCGAGAAGACCGATGAACTGACCGGTCTGGCCTCGCGCGAAATCACCGATCCGAAGCGTCGTGGCTCGCAGGCCAAGGATCTGCGTCCGCTGGTCCGCATCGTCGATGGCAAGGGCAATGACCTGACCATCCCGGGCACCGACCTGCCGGCACAGTACCTGCTGCCGCCGCGCTCGATCGTCAACCTGCAGGATGGCGCGCCGGTAGGCGTGGGCGACGTGGTTGCCAAGATCCCGCAGGAAGCCTCGAAGACCCGCGACATCACCGGTGGTCTGCCGCGCGTTGCCGACTTGTTCGAAGCCCGCAAGCCGAAGGACCCGGCGATCCTGGCCGAGCGTTCGGGTATCATCAGCTTCGGCAAGGACACCAAGGGCAAGCAGCGCCTGATCATCAAGGATACTGATGGTTCGGAGCACGAAGAGCTGATTCCGAAGTACCGCCAGATCATCGTGTTCGAAGGTGAGCACGTGACCCGCGGTGAAACCGTGGTGGACGGCGAGCCGAGCCCGCAGGACATCCTGCGCCTGAAGGGCGTGGAAGAACTGGCCCGCTACCTGGTCAAGGAAATCCAGGACGTTTACCGCCTGCAGGGCGTGAAGATCAACGACAAGCACATTGAAGTGATCTCGCGCCAGATGCTGCGCAAGGTGGAAATCGTCGACCAGGGCAGCAGCAAGTTCCTCAATGGCGAGCAGGCCGAGCGCCAGCGCGTGATCGAGGAGAATGCCAAGCTGATCGCCCGCAACGAGCTGCCGGCACGTTTCGAGCCGGTGCTGCTGGGTATCACCAAGGCATCGCTGGCCACCGAGTCGTTCATCTCGGCGGCTTCGTTCCAGGAAACCACCCGCGTGCTGACCGAGGCTGCCGTGCGCGGTACCTCCGATGGCCTGCGCGGCCTGAAGGAAAACGTGATCGTCGGCCGCCTGATTCCGGCGGGTACCGGCCTTGCGTACCACGCCCAGCGCCGTCGTAACGCGTCGGGTCTGACCGATTCGGAAATCGCAACCCTGGCCGGTCCGGCCGTGGTCGCTGAACCGGCGGTGGTGGCACCGGAAGCTGAACCGGCGACTGGTGAAGAGTAAGTAGTTTGATCCGCCGGTCCGTTCGCGGACCGGCAGTTCGACCTGAACGGGGAATATGGAGATACCCCTGTAACGGCTCTGGATCAGGGCTGGCTTGGCATGGGCCTGTTTGACTGGGCTCTTGACAAGTTGCTACAATCGTCTGTCTCAGCAGGCCAAAATTTTGGCCTGCTTTACAATTTCCGCATCCTGGCCGTTTTTTGGCGGCCCCAATCAGAAGAACCTACTGATGGCGACGATCAACCAGCTGGTACGCAAGCCGCGTCAAGCTACCACCTACAAGAGTGCCTCGCCGGCGCTCGACAAGTGCCCGCAGCGCCGTGGCGTCTGCACGCGCGTGTACACCACCACTCCGAAGAAGCCGAACTCGGCTCTGCGCAAGGTTGCAAAGGTTCGCCTGACCAACCAGGAAGAAGTGATTTCCTACATCGGTGGTGAAGGCCACAACCTGCAGGAGCACTCCGTGGTCCTGATCCGCGGCGGTCGCGTCAAGGATCTGCCGGGTGTGCGTTACCACACCGTCCGTGGCTCGCTCGATGCCGCCGGCGTCGCCAAGCGTCGTCAGGCGCGTTCGAAGTACGGCGCAAAGCGTCCGAAGGCCTGAGGAATAAGACATGTCACGTAAAGGTAATACTCCCCAGCGTTCGGTCCTGCCGGATCCGAAGCACAAGAGCGAAACCATTGCCCGCTTCATCAACATGGTCATGTTGAGCGGCAAGAAGTCCGTTGCTGAAAAGATCGTCTATGGCGCCATGGACGTGATCAGCGAAAAGAACCCGAACGCAATCGAGCTGGTGCAGAAGGCACTGGACAACGTTGCTCCGGGCGTGGAAGTGAAGTCGCGTCGCGTCGGTGGTGCCACCTATCAGGTGCCGGTCGAAGTGCGCGCTTCGCGCAAGATGGCCCTGGCCATGCGTTGGCTGATCGACTCGGCGCGTAAGCGCGGCGAGAACACCATGCCGCGCAAGCTGGCTGCTGAACTGCTGGACGCTTCGGAAAACCGTGGCGGCGCCATCAAGAAGCGCGAAGAAACCCACCGTATGGCGGAAGCGAACAAGGCCTTCGCTCACTACCGCTGGTGAGTTGTGGGGGCCTTGGAAACAGGGCCCCTGGCACCCATGTGGTGCTGCTTGTAGCGCTTTGAGCGCTGCTTAAATCCGAAGGCCGCCGCAAGGCGGCGTTCGGCCATCCGAATTCCAAGAAATTGAGAGGCTCCCGTGGCCCGCACCACTCCTATCGAGCGTTACCGTAACTTCGGCATCATGGCCCACATCGATGCCGGCAAGACCACCACGTCCGAGCGCATCCTGTTCTACACCGGCAAAAGCCACAAGCTCGGTGAAGTGCATGATGGCGCCGCCACCATGGACTGGATGGAGCAGGAGCAGGAACGTGGCATCACGATCCAGTCCGCTGCTACCACCGCGTTCTGGAAGGGCATGGACAAGTCCCTGCCGGAGCACCGTTTCAACATCATCGACACCCCCGGGCACGTTGACTTCACTATCGAAGTCGAACGCTCCCTGCGCGTGCTCGACGGTGCGGTGTTCGTGCTGTGTGCCGTTGGTGGCGTGCAGCCGCAGTCCGAGACCGTGTGGCGCCAGGCCAACAAGTACCAGGTCCCGCGCATCGCGTTCGTCAACAAGATGGACCGTACCGGTGCCAACTTCCTGAAGGTCCGTGACCAGCTGAAGGCCAAGCTCGGCGCCGTCGCCGTGCCGATGCAGCTGCCGATCGGTGCCGAAGAAGGCTTCAAGGGCGTGGTCGATCTGCTCAAGATGAAGGCCATCCATTGGGATGAGGCTTCGCAGGGCATGAAGTTCGAGTACGGCGAAATCCCGGCTGATCTGCAGGCGGCGGCTGAAGAAGCCCGCACCTTCATGATCGAAACCGCGGCTGAAGCCAGCGAAGAGCTGATGGAAAAGTACCTGGGCGGCGAAGAGCTGAACGAGGCCGAGATCATCCAGGCCCTGCGTACCCGTACGCTGGCCGTGGAAATCGTGCCGATGTTCTGTGGTTCGGCGTTCAAGAACAAGGGCGTGCAGGCCATGCTGGACGGCGTGATCCAGTTGCTGCCGTCGCCGGTTGACGTGCCTGACGTGAAGGGCACCGACGTCGACGACGACTCCATCGAGATGACCCGCAAGTCGGACGACAAGGCTCCGTTCTCGTCGCTGGCGTTCAAGATCATCACCGATCCGTTCGTTGGCGCGCTGACCTTCTTCCGTGTCTACTCGGGCACCCTGAACGGTGGCGACACCGTGCTGAACTCGGTGAAGAACAAGAAAGAGCGTATCGGCCGCATCCTGCAGATGCACTCGAACAACCGCGAGGAAATCAAGGAAGTTCTGGCTGGTGACATCGCCGCTGCCGTGGGCCTGAAGGACACCACCACCGGTGACACGCTGTGCTCGCTCGAAGCACCGATCGTGCTTGAGCGCATGGTGTTCCCGGAGCCGGTGATCTCGATGGCTGTCGAGCCGAAGACCAAGTCGGACCAGGAAAAGATGGGTCTGGCACTGGGCCGTCTGGCACAGGAAGATCCGTCGTTCCGCGTCAAGACCGACGAAGAATCCGGCCAGACCATCATCTCCGGCATGGGCGAGCTGCACCTGGACATCATCGTTGACCGCCTCAAGCGCGAGTTCAACGTTGAAGCCAACGTCGGCAAGCCGCAGGTGGCCTACCGCGAAACCATCCAGCAGGCTGACGTCAAGTCGGATTACAAGCACGCCAAGCAGTCCGGTGGTAAGGGTCAGTACGGTCACGTCGTGATCGAGCTGTCGCCGATCACCGCTGAAGACCGTGCCGATCCGAAGCTGGCTGCCGCCATCAAGGATGACTTCCTGTTCATCAACGACATCACCGGCGGCGTGATCCCGAAGGAATTCATTCCTTCCGTGGAAAAGGGCCTGCGCGAAACCATCACCAGTGGTCCGCTGGCTGGCTTCCCGGTGGTGGACGTCAAGGTCAAGCTGGTGTTCGGCTCGTACCATGACGTTGACTCCTCGGAAATGGCGTTCAAGCTCGCCTCGTCGATGGCCTTCAAGCAGGGCTTCGCCAAGGCCAAGCCGGTTCTGCTGGAGCCGATCATGAAGGTCGAGATCGTGACCCCGGAAGACTACCAGGGTGACGTGATGGGCGACGTAAGCCGCCGTCGTGGCGTTCTGCAGGGTTCGGGCACCACCGGTGACGGCTCGGCCAGCATCATCAATGCGATGATCCCGCTGGGCGAAATGTTCGGTTACGCCACCGCGCTGCGTTCGCAGACCCAGGGTCGCGCAACCTTCACGATGGAATTCGACCATTACGAGCCGGCGCCGAACAACATCGCCGAAACCGTCATCAAGAAGGGCTGAGTCTCAGACTCAGCCTCTCCTTCCAAGTTATAGATAATCAAGGAACAACAATGTCCAAGAGCAAGTTCGAGCGCACCAAGCCGCACGTCAACGTCGGCACCATCGGCCACGTCGACCATGGCAAGACCACCCTGACCGCAGCGCTGACCAAGATCGGTGCAGAGCGCTTCGGTGGCGAGTTCAAGGATTACTCCTCGATCGATGCCGCGCCGGAAGAAAAGGCACGTGGCATCACGATCTCGACCGCGCACGTT